>CAYSJV010000048.1:8115-14192 GCA_964431435.1 uncultured Candidatus Poseidoniales archaeon | reverse complement strand
CCTTTAAACCCTACTGATGAACCATAAATTGCATCTGTTAATTGTGTACCATGATCACCTTTTTTAATATCATCAGAAATTTCATAAAATTTTATAACGTCTTTTTTGTTAACAGCATTGCCTATTGGTTTGTTAAATGCAATTTATGAACCGGAGGAATTGCTTGAAAAAGGGTTGGAGCTGGCCAGACAAATAGGGAGTAAATCTCCCCTAATAATAAAAGAAGCAAAGAAAGCTGTTCGTAGTTCTCTAGAACTATCACTCAAAGATGGTATAGATTTTGAGGCGAAAATATTTGCAGCATTATTCGATACAAAAGATAAAGAAATTGGAGTCCAAGCATTCTTAAATAGAGATGATCCAGAATGGACCGGAACATAAGGGAGGAATAACATGATTAAATTTGATAAATTGTATATCGATGGTAAATGGGTAAAGCCTCATTCAGATGAAACAATGGATATTATTAATCCGAATGATGGAGGAATTGCTGGTATTGTGCCAATAGGGACTACGGAGGATGTAGAGATTGCTGTAAAAGCTGCAACAAATGCACTAATATCGTGGTCACAAACAAGTGTAGAAGAAAGGTGTAGAATACTGCAAGAATGTTCTGCAGCTTTGAAGGAGAATGAAGAAAAGTTTGCCCAAGCAATTACTGATGAAGTGGGAACTCCGATTGGCTTTTCAAAAATGGCAATGGTAGGAACTCCGAGAGTTGTTTTCAAAAGTTATGCAAAGATTTTAGAAAATTTTGAATTTGAAGAAGAAATTGGGAATTCTTTAGTTGTTAAGGAACCTGTGGGTGTTTGTGGGTTCATCACTCCTTGGAATTTCCCCCTACACCAAATTGTAGGGAAAGTAGCCCCTGCTCTTGCCGCAGGATGTACAATGATTCTAAAACCATCAAAAGTTGCTCCACTTAACGCATTCTTACTTGCAGAAGTAATGGATGATATAGGATTGCCCCCCGGTGTTTTCAATCTAGTACATGGACATGGAACAACTGTAGGAGAACATATTGCATCACATCCACAAATAGACATGCTGTCTTTCACAGGTTCTACGCAAGCGGGTGTAAGGGTTGCAAAACTTGCTGCTGATTCAGTTAAGAGAGTCACACTAGAATTAGGCGGTAAATCTGCCAATATTATTCTTGAAGATGCAGACCTTGTCAAAGCAGTAAGAAATGGTGTTAGTGCGTGTTATACGAACTCTGGACAAACTTGCTCTGCTTTAACTCGGATGATAATACCACAAAAATTGAGAGATGAGGTCGTAGACATTGTAAAGGGATCTGTTGAAAGGTATACTGTAGGAAATCCAAATGACGAAGGTACAAAATGTGGTCCACTGATATCTAAATCTCAATATGAAAAAGTCAGAGGTTATATCCAAAGTGGAATAGATGAGGGAGCAACATTGATTGCAGGAGGTTTGGAACATCCTGAAGGATTAGAAAATGGATTCTTTGTACAACCGACTGTATTTGCAGATGTTACAAACAATATGACCATTGCTAAAGAAGAAATATTTGGGCCTGTGTTGTGCATTATAGAATATGATGACATTGATGAAGCAATTGATATCGCCAATGATAGTGAATATGGATTATCAGGTGGTATTTGGTCTGAAGATATAGAAAAAGCAAAATTAATCGCAAGAAGAATTAAAACTGGTCAAATTTCTATTAATGGTGGTTTTTTCAATATATATGCTCCATTTGGTGGCTACAAAAAATCAGGTAATGGACGTGAGTTAGGAAAATATGGGTTGGAAGAGTTTCTTGAAACAAAATCCATGCAGTTTTAATTATTATTTTGGCCAAACTGGACTCGGCCACATTGAATAGTTTTCTTGTTTCCAAGGTAGCGTACAGAGTACAGCTTCTATTTCTCCTAGATTCGATAAGTCCCTTTCAATCTGAATTGTATGAAGCCATGATTTTAATTTCCCTAAACGAGGGCCTTTTGCTAATCCTGTTCTTTGCATGAGCCAATTGCCGTTTACCAAGGAATGATGACCTGCAGAAAGTGGTGGTAATTCCAATAATTCTTCTCTAATTGAAACAATGAGGGACCTTTTTTCATCTCCCGCAATCGTTGCCAAAGATTCCTCAAGCGCCAACATTTCTCCTTCATTTTCTTTAGTACCATGGTAATGTCTCCACATTCTTAATTCCCCTTTTAGTTTGGGATCCGGTAATCTTTCCAATGAATTAAAAATCCTGTTGAAGTTCTTAACTTCATTATTTGATAATCGAATCAAATTGAAATCGTTTGTAATCTGATCATTCAAAGAATCTACCAATAGAAGAGAGAGTCTAGCAATTGAGCTTACAGAATCAGGGGTAAGTATGGGATTAAGTTGAGTTATTACACCTCTAGATTTAGAACGGTAATTACCATGTAAGATGATATCTAATATGTTGTCTTCGGCCATAACTGATAACACAGATCCTGCATGTTTGCTAGATAGTATTTTCTTCAATTCATTCCAAATTCGTTCCATAGCAACGTTTTCTAGCATATTAATAGAGATTTTTAAAGCAGATCTAAGATTATTTTCGATATTCCAAATAGACTTGAAATTACCCATAAACCTGTACGCCCTCATAATCCTTAATCCGTCCTCACTCAATCGAATATTTGGGTCCCCTACTGCACGAATAATTTTTGAATTTATATCAGATAGTCCTCCGTAGGGGTCATGTAATATTTTCCTTGAAACATCAACAGCTAAAGCATTAACAGTAAAATCCCTCCTTAGCAAATCTTCCTTAAGAGAGGTCCCAAATCTAACGGTATCTGGTCTCCTACCATCTGAATATGATGAATCTGTTCTAAGGGTTGTAATTTCAATTTCAGTTCCAGTAGCAAAGCGTAAAGTCATGGTGCCGTATTTCTCACCAGTAGACAAAGGAACAACAGCAATATTTTCCTGAAATTTTTCACCATTGAAAATTCTAGTTATTTCATTTGGAGGTAAATCAGTAGCCAAATCTATTTCGTCATTTTTAAAATTTGAACAGAGGCCATCACGAATAGAACCTCCAACAATCCAGCACCCCCCCTCGTTTTTAGAGATTAAGTTTGAAATGAAATGTACCTCCAATGGTAGACAATCCCACCATAACTCCAATATTTCAGGAAGGGGTATTACTTCGCAATCGCCAATATTACCCAATTTATCAGTGTCATTTTCAGAGTTAAACATTTCTCCTCATACTCTCGTACATAGGTACAGTAAATCTCAATTGCTACAAATTTCATCGTTGAAAACAGTTATGAGCAACAAATGTGAGGGCCCAATATACCAATACAAGGGCAGATGAGATTATGAATTTTGAAGGTGAAGTTGAGTTAGTTGAAATTAGTTGGCTCAAAGCACATGAACAAGTTAAGGATAAGCGTGTTGATAAATTAAAAGAAATGACTTTGAAATGGGGTGGTTACACCAAACCGCTTCTTGTAGATCAAGTAACGGGAAGCATACTCGATGGGCATCATAGGCATAAAGTTGGAATGATGCTTAATCTCAAAAGATTGCCAGTAATATTATGTGATTACATCAACGATGATGACATAAAATTAGAAATCTGGCCTAATTGTGGAAAAGATACTATTACAAAAGAAGAAGTGATTGATATGGCCCTTTCAGGTGAATTATTTCCTCCAAAAACAAGTAGGCATTTACTTTCAGATAATCTACCTCCCATTCACATCTCATTGGAGATATTAAAGAATACAAATTACTAAGGCACTAAATCATCATGATTGCCAAAATCAAAGTGCTCATCTTTGGGTGAACCAGGATGAGCCATCCTTACATCAAATAACATTGCAAGTAAGGGCCACACCCGATACAACCAGGATGATTCTTTTTCTAAGAGTTCAATTAATGGGTGTCCGTGTTCTTCAAGATCATAACTATCTATTGCAGGGATTCCTTCATAACTTTCATCAGAGGATTCTGTCATCTCAAATGCTTTGAATTTCAATGGTGGCAAATCATCGGGTAAGAGGCGTAGTTCAACTATTAAATTTTCAAGGCTAATCATTTCTTCATCACCTATTACCTCTAAATCTGTACCGATTTTCGATGCTTCTTCTAATAAGTCTGCGAGAAACTGAGGTTCTGGTATAGTTGATTCTGTTTCAGATACATCGACAGGTCCAAACAAAACACTACCTAAATCAGTATCAAAATATTCATCGCCTTGCCTTTCCCTTTTGATTAAATTTTGTGAAATTCTCCCTCCTATTGGAGATAATACAAACCCTCCATCCTCATCCAATCTTGATTGAACCCATTTTGGGATAGATTTAATGGAGCCTGTGATGATTACTCTTTGCAACTTTGAAGGTATATTTGTTGGAGTTCTAATGATTGATTTCATTTTCCTAACACTAATGCCTGATTTCATATTGATGTCCTTTATACATCTTCTAACATGAGTTAGAACCTCATCATTAGGATCAACAACTACTACTTTTCCTTCAGGACCGACAATAGATGAGATAAGAGTTGAAAGATAGCCTCCTTTTGCGCCCAAAACTAGTACTTCCTGACCAGTTTCTAATTCCATATGCTCTAACATATTTACAATCATATGAGGTGCAGAAATTGTTTTGACTCCACCTGAGTTTGTCTCCAAAAATACTAATGGTCGGTCATGAAAAAAGACTGATGTATCATAATCACTAAAAAATCTAATATCAACCTCTAACAGTGCATGGACGATTGTATTTGAAATTGAAAAACCGGCCTTCCCGAGACGACTAATCAACTCGCGCATCTCATCCATCGTCATAGGGATATAACTTATCCTCTATGAACACTCGCCAAAAAGTATGGGCCTGGCCAGAATTGAACTGGCGATCTTCGCCTTGTAAGGGCGACGTCATAACCCCTAGACCACAGGCCCTTTGACTTCCCGAGAGGGGACTAGTTTTTCAAGCAGTAGTATGGATGGGATATGCGTTACCGTGAAAGGTGAGACTTTTCTAAGGGATACATGGCGGGCGAAGTTGAGACTCTAGCTGCCAGATTTGCTAGACGCTTGAAGAAGAGTCATTCTGTTGTCACTATTGCAGAGTCATGTACAGGAGGTTTGCTTGCATCCACGCTTACCGATATTAGTGGTTCAAGTAAGTGGTTCAAGCAAGCATGGGTTGTTTACTCAAATGAGGTAAAAGAAAAAACATTGGGAGTAGATAAAGCAATTTTAGATGAAAAAGGGGCAGTAAATGAAGATGTTGCTGAACAAATGGCAAAGGGCGCCCTCGATATTGCAAGGGCTGACTTTTCGATTGCAATCACTGGAATCGCTGGACCTAAGGCAGATGATACGGATAAAGAAGTGGGTTTGGTCTATGTATCAATATCCGTAAAGGACTCAAATGAATGCTGGACTCGAAGTACTAGGTTTTCTGGAGGAAGGCATGAAAATAAATTAGCATTTGTCATTTTTGCATTGAGAATGTCCATAGAAATATGGGATTTAATTAAAGAAAAAGAGTCTTTGGAAATAAACGAAGATGAAGAAATAACAGAAGATTTGGAAAAAGACAATGAAGATTTTGGGCATGAATTACCAATTAACGAGGATATAGATGTGGATGATCCATGGGGTGGGCATTTAGGCCCTGATTGGAAAGAAAAAAATGAAGAAGAAATAGTTATTCAAGATTCACCAAACCCCTCACTAAATACCGATGATGTGGAATGGGAAGAGAACTAATTTAATCTGATTGGGTCAAAGTCTCGAATTGCTTTTGTGCATTCGACCACAAGCCTATGGACATGGACGAGGCGCGGATTGCCCAAATTTGGCCTCAGTTGATCTCACTCGGCATTCTTCCATCTGCTGAAATAAAAGCCGAGTTGGGGAATATTGATGATTTTCAACTCTTATTAAATACATTAAAAAAAGAAAAGTTCAAGGGAATCTTAAATCTAAATTCATTGAATAAAATAATTAAAAAGATGGAAAATGTAGAAAAAAGCGTCGTTTCCGAGTTTGGGAGAACTATTGCTCCAATCTCCAGCCCAAATGTAGAGAGTCCAGATAGACC
>CAYSJV010000048.1:0-8105 GCA_964431435.1 uncultured Candidatus Poseidoniales archaeon | reverse complement strand
GTGCTAGTGATTTTGATACTAGTTTCGAGGTATTATATGATATTACAGGAAATAGCACTACTGAAGGTAAAAAAAGTGATATTTCTGCTTTTTTTGCCAGCAGGCTTGACAAAATGAGGAGAATGATTGTTAGAAGTGGTTTGCCAAACCGCCATATTGACATTGGTGATTTAGTGACTCGCAAACATTCGTATACAGGTTATGAAACGTCCGCAACAATAATTGGTATTGTGAATCTTGATAATGAAGCATGGACAAAAAGTGGACATTTCATGTTTGATTTAGAGGATAAGACTGGAGAGGTTAAGTGTATTATTTACAAAGAAACTGATCCTGATTATGAGCTCCAACAAAAAGAAACACAAAAGGTCATCAGGAGAGGTTTTATGACTGATGATGTAGTAGGTATTACGGGTAATTTTACTGAAAGAAATGATGTATTTGTTGTAAATGATATTCACTTCCCCCCATTAGGGACTCACAAAAAAATTCATTCTGAAGAAGATGTTAGTGCAGCATTCATTTCAGATATACACCTCGGCTCCAAAACATTCCTTGAAACACAGTGGAATAAGATGGTGAAATGGTTCCACGAAAATGATATTGCTAAATCCATCAAATACCTAGTGTTATCAGGTGATGTAGTAGATGGGATTGGTATATATCCTGGTCAAGAAAAAGAGTTAGCAATACCAGATGTGTATAAACAATATTCAGAATTTGCTAAACTCCTAGAAATGCTTCCTGATTGGGTTGAATGTTTGCTTTTACCTGGAAATCATGATGCAGTTCGTCCTGCTGAACCTCAGCCCGCGATTGATCCTGAAATACAGCAAGATTACAATTCCACTATTTTTGTGGGGAATCCCTGCAAATTCAAATTACATGGAGTAAGTATGCTATCTTATCATGGAAAGAGCCTTGATGACTTTGTTGGAATGAGGGAATTGGATTATAGTATACCCCAAGAAGCAATGAAACAAATGCTACAGCGTAGACATCTTGCACCATCTTGGGGTAGGAAAACACCACTATCGCCCGAACCAGAAGACAATATGGTAATTGAGGAAATACCAGACATATTCATCACTGGCCATGTACATGGACATTATTGTGGAGATTATAGGGGCACTACATTGATTTGTTCAAGTACCTGGCAAGATCAAACATCTTACCAAAGAATGCTTGGATTTCAACCGAAACCTTGTATACTTACTGTAGTGAATCTCAAAACTCATGAAACTGCAAGTATTCCTTTCGCATGAAAGTATCAAGAAGAGAATTCTTCACCATCAAACAATATTGGCCAGATTTCCCTTACATCTTTCTTTTGAATAATAGGAACACCTGCTCCATCGAATGCATCAATAGATGATTGTCTACTGGGATTGAAACCTATAAATTTTGAACCATCAATCATCATTGACAAATCAATATCACTATCTCCTATTGAAATCAAATTAGCAGGTTTAAGGTTATGAATTTCTAAGATCCTATTTATTGAGATATATTTTGTATTTCCCCCAACTCTCACTATTCCTTCATCCAGCAACCAGCCATTTTCATCAAACTTAAATCCATTCGCAATCCAATCATCTGCTTCTAACATTGATGCTATAGATGATACAAAAATATCGACCCCTGCTGAAATTATAACAACTAGAATTCCTCTATTTTTTAACTCTGTGACCACTTCTCTAGCACCGGGCATTAGTTTGATGCCTGAATATGCCCTGAATAGATCATCTTGATGTATTTCAGGTTGCACTGACTTCCAGAGAACAATGTCCGAGCGCATGAATTCGTCATCTTTTAGTTCACCCTCAAGGTATTTCTTCAGCATATCTGAATTATCTGTATTGAAGTGCTCATGCAGTGCCCTCCAAGAAGATACATGATCGACCAATACTCCATCACAATCGAATGCTACGCATCTCAAGGCATTGTCTACCATAATAACGCCGAAGTATTACACAAAAAAATGTTTGTGGGAGGCGGTTCCTCCGAAAGCGCACCTTCGGAGGAACCTGTATTCCCATTTTAGTTCCTAACTTTCACCAATCATTCTATGTTTGGTGAAATACCGCCAGTTGCAGTGAATGTCCTGAGAATATAGTTCTCAGAAGATATTTCATAACTTACTGTTACGATAGCACTGTCAATTGCGTATCCATCAGGATCAGTTGTACTGATACGTATGTTATCGTCCTTACCATACATAGTTGTACAGTCTTCTGTACAATCAATGCTGTCCAAGAAAGTTATGAAACTTTCACTGTTAGATGGTGCGAAACCATACGCTCCTTGGTTGTTAGCAAGTGATGACTTTTCGAAGACATACTCGCCAGCATTAGGTCCGTCAGTAACAGTCCACTCAACTTGTACATACACAGCTTGTGTCGCTAGTTCCATGTCAGAAGAATCTTGCACAGTTATTTGCCAATATCCTTCATCAAAGTGTTCAGAAGCAAAGGTAAACATAGGTGTTCCCTTAGCTGATGTATTTGCAAGTTGACTAGCCCATACGTAGATTATACCTGAAAGAACAACCGTAATCGCAACCATTAGAATAGTAGCGATAACAGGGCTCACAGCCATTTCATCTTCTTCCATCAGTACTTCTTCATCTTCTTCTCTGCGTGAGGAGTTGATGAGAACTCCAACGAATAGACCAACTACCCCTACTGCAACCAAACTAGGTGCAAACGAAGGTACGCTGTTAGCAACATTCAAACCAACTCTGTTTGGAAGGTCTATGCCTGCCGCTGCAGAATCAGCCATGTTGTTGCCCCAATCCTTATCTTCAAGGTTAGCGTTCCTTGGGTTGTAGCTTACATCGCTAGTACCACTATCATCACTGATGTACATTGCTTGTGCAACTGCTGCTCCAGTATGATCCATAGCAGCAGGTACAGCCATTGCACCATCAAGACATGGGTCATCTAAACAGGTCATTACATCTACATGTGCACGTACTGTTGTAGTACCTGCACCAAGCATAACTTCACCATCAACACGTACTGTGTCACCAACTGCTGGTGGATTCTTGATTGTTCTCGAAGAGAACGCACATTCGTACGCAGCTACAGTTCCATCATCACTAGTACCTGTTTGACCATCTGCACCAGGTGTTGTAACTGTTCCTGAGCTAAGACCTGCGCAATTAGGGCCAACATCGTCATCAGAGTAGAACGATACAACTAGTTCATGATCATAATCATAATCTGCTGGATCGTCACCGCTGTTTGTTACGTAAACCGAAACTGGCACAATTGTGTTTGGTAACACATTCATAACATTCTCGAAAGAGAATGGTGATGGTTGTGACAGATCAAAGTGGTAATCTGGCATTTCTTCTGCAATATTATCCACTTGCAATCTCAAGGATGTAGTATCGTGTATACGTACTGGACCTTCTCTTAGCCTTAGATCAATGTTACATGCACCATCAGCTTGTTGTTGGATTTGGTGTGAACCACCATCATTTAACCAATCAATCTCAGAGTTAGACTCTGCATTTGGTGCATTGGTTGTAGCATCAGGTATCAGACTAAATGTTAAGTCATCACTGCTAGCGCCACTACCAAACTGTGCACTGCTAAAGAAGTCAAGATGTTGACATGAGCCAGCATCAGTACCTCTTGCAAGATCCCACCATAGACCATCGTTGTTTGGTCTCATTAGTGAAAGATCGTATGTTAAGGTATCATCTCCAGCAGCAGTATCTTCAGTCATAGCAAAGTCCCATGCATTCATATCAGCACCATCACCGCGGTCTACGAAAGATACACCAGGTGAGAAGTCTTCAATGACTTGTGGAACTATGTTGTTCACTTCAACACTGATTTCCCATAGGTTATCAGCAGATGAATAGCTAAGATCTGGGTTGTAAGCGAAGTGACCTTCTGCTACAGCCCAACCATATCCATTGAAACCGAAGTCACCCAATGCTGCCATTGAACGGCATGGTGAGTACGGTGTCATCTCAATAGGTTGTAGATCTGTATCCATGTATGCAAATATACTGTTACTTGTAACACACATCTTGTTAAAGCCGTCAGCACTGTTAGCCTCAAAGGTGTTAGAACCGTAGTTTCCTACAAGATGATTTGAGATACCTGTTGGTACATCCATCATCACGTAACCATCACCTGGCTTAGCAGCATCAACAACATCAAACGCACTGTAAGTTGTTGCATAGCTACTAGGCTTAGCTGCAATTCCAGTGTTAGCTGTAGGTGAACCTGCAACAGCAGATGGATCACCTAGTGCTACTACACCCATTGCATCCATATCAGCATCATAGTATTGTAACCAGTTTGTCACTGTACCTGGAACAAACACAGGGAATCCTGCATTATCAGGTTTGGTGAACTGTTGGTAAGTATCTGCACTTGGATGATATACTGCACCTAGTAATGCTTGAGCACCATTAGGGGCTTGTCCTGAAAGAACTCTTGTAATATCACCATAGACACATCCAGGGTACATATTTTGGCCCGGGAATCCTATAGATGCCATATCATATGGTAGACATCCAGACATATCGTATTCCCAAAGGGTTTCTTCAGTGTCTCCGAAGTATGTCATCTGCACATCATAATACTGAGGTGTAGTGACAACCATCTGTCCATTAGATGCTGCATAGGTCATTGCTCCTGTAAGTGCACCTGCACCGGCAGGTGTATCTGCAGCAGAATTAACTCCTTCAATCAACATCTGCATCATCAATGCATCGTCTG
The DNA here is from genome assembly GCA_964431435.1 of uncultured Candidatus Poseidoniales archaeon. Classification (GTDB taxonomy): domain Archaea; phylum Thermoplasmatota; class Poseidoniia; order Poseidoniales; family Poseidoniaceae; genus CAYSJV01. The sequence continues at coordinate 3,363 of CAYSJV010000048.1, read as the reverse complement.
CGGCATAATCTGATGATGTCAATGTGTAACTGTATGGATCTGGTACCATTGGGGTACTAGGATCTGAGTCCGTAAAGGCCATATTAGGTCCACCGCCTTCATTAGGCAGTAACGCTCCAGTTACTGGGTGTGTTAATCCATTAGCACCCTTCCAACCGATATCTTGCCATGTCCAGAAGTAGTTCATCGTAGTACCTACTGCCGGCAACGGAGGCAGGGACGCGTAGAATAAACACGTATGCGTCTGCGTAAACGGTATTGGTACGTCTTGAGAACACTCAGAATATCCAGCTGATGCATCACTAGATGGTGATGGTGCCCAAGTAGGATCTTGAACACCCATCATCGCCAGACCTGCTTGTGTCTGTGCATCTGGATATAGTACTACAGGTTCACCAGTCGCTGGGTTAGGTGCAGTTATCTGGAAGTGAAGTACTGGTGCTTGAGCAGCACTAGAAACTCCTTGTCCATTGTCAACACCAGATTCGTCATCAGATAATACAATCATCATAGTACGAGCATCAGCACGGTATGTTGTACCTTGGTACGGAACAAACCCTTTGAATTCGTAACCTAATGTGGTTGTTTCCCAATGATCTGCAATGTATGGTGCAGTTGTATCAGGGTCGATAACATCGTAGTCAATATTTACATTGTCTACATACCAGTCATGAGCAAAGTAACCTTCATACATGAAATCAACACAGATTTCATGTCCTAGGTACGGTGTCAATTCAATTCTGTTATCTTGCCACAAGGTACCTTGTGTATTAGATGGTGATCTTGGGTAACCAGTTTCACCATCATGTCTACCTAGCAATTTATTATCTTTTGAATCGATAACTCCGTCGCCATTAGTATCTCCAGCATCAAGGTTGTCAATGTAATTCCAAACTAGATTTGAATCCGCTGGATCACATTCCTGTAAAGGATTAGCTACTCTGTCAACAAGTGCCACTCTAATACCGTTGTAAGTTGAGTAGGTGTTAGAGTAGTAGTATTGCCAGTAACCTCTTTCTTCCCATTCCATGTATGCAACATCAGGTGTTACAACATTGTTGTTCTCATCAATTGCTTGGGTCATGTCAAGCATTGGTAAAACAAAGTGGGATTGAACTACACCAAAAGATGTGGAAGAGTATGGTCTGTAAGCTGCTGGACCAGGTACACCTGCTCCAGTACGCTTCCAAGTGTTTCCTCCACCAATGTTGTAGTTGTAGAAACCAGCTGGACCATCAAAGTTTCCTCCACCTGCCATCCAGTTTCCTGTGGCAAAGTTTTGTGAGTACGGTAATGGTATACCTTGTTGACAACCAAGTGTCGCTGACTGTGGGCCAGCGTTTGCCCAATCATCATAGTTAACTACACCATCATTGTTGTTGTCAGTTAGATCTAGAGGAGTGACTGCGGCACCTGCAGCAGAGTTAGAACATAAATCTACTATGTTACCGTCAGCATCAGCATCCCAAACTCCATCGTTATCGTTGTCATCTGGTGCTGTCTTCAGATCTACTAATACATCATCAATATACCAAGCTGTTCCGTCATACTGGTCATACACCCACGCGAAGCAGACGCTTTTACCTGCATAAGGAGATATGTCAAAACTCATAGATCCTCCATTTGCATTTGCTACAACTTCTGATTGAGTTGCTGTCCAAAGATGTCCATAATCGCCTTCTAATGGGTCACAAGCCTTTTCAGACACGTACAAACTTTGTGCATTGCTTGGTCGTCCCCATGTACCTTGATAATAATCAGGGTATGCGACTCTTTCTTCCCAAGATAATTCAACACCGAATGAGATGTCAGTTGGTACTTGTACACGTGGACTTACTAGCCATCTTTTACCTTGGTCGTAATCCCAGTTGTTGTAAACACAACTCGATCCTTGAGCTCCGCTACCTACACAACTGAAAGTACTTGAGATATCTTGCCAGTCGTTGATTCCACTAGTACTAGATTCATCAACAGAAAACCATCCATTATGGTGATTCGCCAGTGTTCCTGATGGGTTATCGAAATCATCAGCCCATGGAAGAGCAAATCCTAGAGGGCAACCTGTAGAATCTGCAGTTCCAGCTAATGAAGCAGGTGTAAATGGACACTCATCAAAAATATTCCATACACCATCACCATCATCATCTAATGGACATCCATCAGCACCAACTACTGTATTTGGTGGATGTGTTGGTTCAGAGTTTGCTCCTGCGCCTGAGTTATCAAGACCATCACAATCGTCATTGTCATCAATAACACCATCTCCATCTGTATCAGCTGCAGCTAATGCAGCAGTTAACAAGAAATCATCCAATGCGTAATCATCCATGTAAGTAGCACTGGTCATTTGAGCAGTGAATCTTATTGCCAAATCAGTAATTCCTGTATATGCAGTCATATCTATCTGAGGAGTATGTTTCCAAGAATTACCTTGGTTGTTATACTTAGACCAGATAGTGTCCCATGAGGCTCCTTGATCGTCAGATACTTGGAAACGGAACCATTTCATTCCATTACCATTTGTCCAACTACAGTACCATCCCCACTGATCGCAGGAGTAAGACCATCCAGTTGTCATTCCATACATGTGATACCAGAAATCAACAGTCAAAGCGTTGATTGATGAAGTATCAAGACAGTTGTCGTGCACCATTATTGACATTGAATTGTCATATGGTGAACCTTCTGTATAAACAAAGTAGCTACCTGAGTGGGCGCTACTTGGTCCTGTACCGGATGAAGGAGAGTAAGTTGATTTTCTCCATCTTTTTCCGCTACCGTAATACCCATTACCTTGATTGATAAAATCAGTAGTGTCCATGTAACCTCTGGAGTAACTTCCTCCCCAATCTTCGAAGTTCTCATAGTAAGAAGATCCAATTGCCTTAGCACCAGTACATGCTGCTCGACCAGTTGTTGTTTCTTCACTAATTGTTTCTTCCTCTGCAAGTGCAGCTACTCCATCTTCTGTATTTGAGAAAACAGTTTCACCACTAATCTCTGCAGCATGAAGTAAATCGTATTGATTATCAGTTTCCATATCTTCTGCTAACATTGCCGCATATTCGGGATTGGTTTCTTCAAAATATTCAAGTGAATCCATTTGTGGTTTCTCTTCATATCCAAACCCTTCTTTTGGCTTAATCAAGTCATCCTCTGAAGCCTCCTCTTCAAAGATTAAATTATTCGTGTTCGTTTCAGTAACATCTAGTGCTACAATGTCCACCTCAGTTGATGATGTGTCACCATCAGATGAGGATAGGACTGTTTCGTCCATAGGGCTAACCGCTGCACTCCATGACATTCCAATCATTAGCAATGTCAAAAAGAGCCAAGTTAATCCATAGCTCATTTGTTTCGTTT
>CAYSJV010000047.1:11724-14340 GCA_964431435.1 uncultured Candidatus Poseidoniales archaeon | reverse complement strand
CCAGTATATGGACAAAAAGATCCAGCCTTCATTGATTTTTTGGCACCAGGAATTATGACAATGGTCTGCTTTATGTTTAGTTTGATTTTGACTACGATGGCATTTGTAGGTGAAAGATATGATGGAACATTGGATAGAATTTTTGCAGCAGGTACTTCACCTAGTGAAGTTTTACTAGGACATCTTGCAGCTTTTACTACCATCTTAGTAGGGCAGGTTTCAGTTGTAATATTAATAGCAACATTTGGCTTTGATATTACAATTGAAGGCAGTATATTCTTATTATTTGCTTTGGGATTGTTGCTTGGTTGGGCCGCGATGTGTTTTGGATTGTTTGTATCCAGTAAGGCAAAATCAGAATTCCAAGCAGTCCAGATGAATATGCCTGTATTATTTCCTGTGTTGCTTCTATCTGGAATTTTGTGGCCAGTAGAGGCGCTTCCATCTTGGATCCAACCATTATCATGGGCAATGCCAACAACTTGGACCGCAGAGGCATTTCGTTCAATCATGATAAGAGGGTGGGGGTTGAGTGATGGCGGTATCCAAACAGCATTTTTATTCAACATACTATTTGCAGTGTTTGCACTATTTGTGGCAAGTAAAACTTTGAAGACTCGGGAATGAAAATTCACTCTCAAAATCGCTTCGCGAATCACGGCAGAAGACTAATGGTTAATAATGGGTGGAATCACCATGATAATTCTGAGGAGCCAATATAGCACTAAGGCACTCTAACAGGGAGATGGGAGTATCACTGAAGAAGACCAAGATGCGGTGCCTTTGGGTAGTCACTACGGAGAGCTTGTGAAAGAGTTGCGTAGAGACATAGATATAGAACGAGGTGGAACTACACTTTTGGATGATGAAATGAGTGGTTTTGGTGTACCCAACCCCCGTATTTTGGTGATGGGATGTGGTGGAAGTGGTAATAATACTCTGAACCGGATAACTCACCTTGGAGTAGAGGGTGCAGTAACAGTCGCGATAAATACTGACAAACAACATTTAGATCATACCAGAGCAATGCAAAAATTACTCGTTGGTAGACATATTACTAGAGGGTTAGGTGCCGGAGGAGATCCAAACACAGGTAGGAGATGCGCTGAAGCAGGGAGAGAGGTAATTCGTCGCATAGTAAGTGGTTCAGATTTGGTATTCGTAACAGCAGGAATGGGAGGAGGTACTGGAACAGGTCTTGCACCAGTTGTAGCAGAAGAAGCAAAAGCTGCAGGAGCTGTTGTGGTAGCAATTGTTACAACACCATTCCATGTCGAAAGGCGGCAAAGAATGATGAGGGCTTTAGAAGGTCTTGAAGCATTGAGAAAAGTTGTTGATGCAGTACTTGTGTTAGATAACAATCGCCTTCTACATTATTGTCCTAATTTACCACTCGAAGAAGCATTTAGTATTCTTGATCAATTAATTGCAGAGATAGTTAAAGGAATTGTTGAGACAATTACACTTCCGAGTTTGATAAATCTCGACTTTACTGATTTCCGAACCATTGTCTCCAATGGTGGAGTTACTATGATGCTGTATGGAGAATCAGATAGGGGTCCAAATGAGGTGGTGCACGAAGCATTAAACCATCCACTACTCGATATCGATACTTCAGATGCAACAGGTGTTCTCATTCATGTAACTGGTGGACCGTTTATGACATTGGAGGCTGCACATCAAGTAGTAGACATGATGACCTCAAAGGTAAGCCCCGATGCTCACATCATAATGGGTGCTAGACAAGACCCTGCATTTGGGGACACAATCAAAGTGATGGCATGTATTACTGGAGTTGGAGGAGATCGTGTGAACAAGGGTTCACTAGCACCAGATAAATTGGGTGAGGCTTTGGGTATAGCTAAACAGAAAGTTCCTGGTACACAAATGGGTTTTCAACCATTTGATTAGTGCAAACTTAAATCCGTAAGGGTAAAGCGTATCCGTGACTAACGTACTAACATGCGAAGACGTATATTCTTAGCCTTACTTCTTGCCTTGATGGTATTTTCACAACCTGTTTTGGCAGAAAGCAGCGCACTAAGTAGTCCTATAATGCAAGGGAGCACAACAAACCTTCAACCTTCATATGAAAATAACACCATGTATCTGTTTGGAAAGGCAAGTGGTAATCCTTGTTGGGGTCATTTCAACAATACTGATGAGGGCAGTGACCCGGATGGTTATGGTGGTGAATCAACCTCATCTGGGAGATTGTCTATTTCATGGAGTTGCAGAATGGACCCAATTCTTGGAGTTGACTTTGAACTGGAAGTAGATAAGACGATTGATTTGAATTTATATTTTGAAGGGTGGGGTAATACGGGCTCTCAATGTAATGGAGAACCATGTAAAAACCTTAATTTAAGTTTTACAAAAGGAGGTAAACCCATTGCAGAAAAAGAAATTGAAATTGCAGGCGACGGTCCATTTCAGGTAAATTGGGGCATATTGGTCAATGAAGATATAGCAATGTGGAAAAAATCAGAAGACAACCCAGTTTTAGAGATAGAGGTGGAATTAGAAGCAGTAGGTGGCACAATCTTTGGATTATTAAATGAAGATGCAGATTTTTACATCTATTACACACATCCTGAAGAGGACCGACAATATCCT
>CAYSJV010000047.1:0-11714 GCA_964431435.1 uncultured Candidatus Poseidoniales archaeon | reverse complement strand
CAGATGGTGATAACTCAACTATCACTTTCCCAATATTGGAAGATAGTGTGGTAGATCCAGAAGTTGAACCTGAGGGTGGAAATGGTGATGGTGCTGAAGACTCACCTGGTTTTGGAATGCTAATTACAGGAGCAAGTGTACTTTGGGCAGCATTATTTCTGAACAAAAAGAAATCCGTAGATGAATGATTATAATTCATCCAGTGCCAGATCTTTCTCTTCACCAGTAGTCATATCTCTGACTCTGATTTTACCCATACTCCATTCCTCAGGAGTGAGTAGCACTACTCTTTTTGCTCCTGCTCTATGTGCATGTTTGAATCCCCATTTCATCTTACGATTCTCTAATACAAGGTCCACAGATCTCCCTTTATTTCGAAGTAAGGATGCAACATTCATTGCTGCAGAACGTAATTCCTCATTGAATGCAAATATTACATCATCAATTCCAGAATCAAGGGCAGGCATAATTCCTTTATCAGATAATAGTTCTGCAATTACAACATCTCCAAATCCAAATCCACATGCTGGTTTATCTTGCCCTCCAAAAGTTGAGAGAAGTGTGTCATACCTTCCACCCCCACATATTGCTCTTAACTCTCCACTTCTGTCAAATGCTTCGAATACAACTCCCGTGTAATAGGCTAGTCCCCTAACCACAGATGCATCAAATTCTAACCAGTCTACGATCCCATATTCAGCAGCCAACCCCCATAGTTGTGAAATTTCATTAACAGCATCACTTTCAGTTCCTAGAACTTCAGATAATTTGTCAACTGATTTGATTGCTAATGTGTTGTTTATTGTTTCAATAATACCTGAATCTAATCCAAGGTCTCCTAGTTCTTTTTCTATCACTTCAAGTGGGACTTTGTCTATTTTATCAACAATAATACAAACTGGAGAGAATTGTTCTTCAGTTACTCCAGCATTAGTAAGAACTTGTTGTAGGATTTTTCTGCTATTAATTTTGATTCCAACGTCATTCGAGTCTAAACCAATTCGTTTGAATAAGGTCACAATAGCAGATAACAATTCCACTTCTGCTTCTATTCCTTCAACACCCCATATATCCATATTCCATTGATAATGTTCTCTTTTTCTTCCACGCATTGCTCTTTCATATCTCCAACATTGAGGTATACTGAACCATTTCAAAGGCATAGGCAATGCCGTATTTGCCATAACCATTCTTGCAAGTGAAGGTGTCATTTCTGGTCTAAGAGAAACTCTTCTACCTCCCTTATCTTCAAATGCATATAATTGAGCAACAATTTCTTCTCCTTGCTTTCTTGTATACAACCCTTCATTTTCTAAAATAGGGGCATCATATTCACTGAAACCAAACAATCTTGCAACCTCTCTAAAGTGGTCAAATAACCAATTCCTAAACCTCATATCTTCTGGATAGAAATCTCTCGTTCCTCTAACCGGCTGTAGGTCGCTCACAATTTGCGCATTGTAGAGGTAGGATAAGCACTTCGGGCATACTTAGGGGTAATTAGGCAAACTCAGCATCAAAAACCTCATCTCCAGTTGCTAATTCTGAAACTAAGTGAATATTATCATCACTTCCACCAGGTAGTGTTGAAATATCGCCATCTCCACCCTCTGGAACATTTCGATACAACGGTCTTGCAACTAGATATTTATTGAACAGCATGAATAGGATTGCCACGATTCCCCAAAACAAGAATATAATTCCTGCACCTTTTGGATCTGATGGATTAAAGGCCTTGTACCATGGATCAAAACTGAATATTAAATCTCCAAAGTATGATCCAATTAATATCGAAAATAGTATTGGGAATCCTAAATACATTGTATAATCCCACCATTTTCCTACTATCATGTCATTGTCTCCTGTATTGACAAAATCATCTCGGAAGGCAGATACCCCATGTTCCAAAAATCCTGAGATATCTTCACTTGCATCTCCTGATTCCACTTTACCTTTCCATTGTGTCCATCCATATTTCCAAATACTGAAAGCTATAAACAAACCACTGAACATTAAACCGTATCCCCATATATGGTCTTGAACTTCTAGGAACTCAGGGAACGCAACCCCTGAAGAATCTAGTTTAATCCACATTAAAGCACTAGGAAGTCCCATTATGAAGATTAAAGCTGCAGTGAATGCTACAGATTTGTTTCTTTCAAATCCGTGATCTACAAAATTTCTTACACATAATTCAACTGTTGAGATCATACTGGTTAGTGCTGCAAAGGTTAGTGCTAAGAAAAATACCCACATCATTACCCAGGCTCCCATAGCACCGCCCGGGGCTTGTGCGAACACTTCCGGAAGTGCGAGGAATGTAATTGCAGAGGAACCCCCAGAAACTGTTGCAAGTGGATTTGATTGAACAGCAAAAATTGCTGAAATTACAGTTAGTCCCGCAATTATGCTGATGCTATTGTTAGCAAGTCCCATTGTAAATGCATTCAGAACTGTATCCTCATCCTTCCTCATGTATACTGAATATGTGATAGCCATACCCATCCCCGCTGAACAAGACCAAGCAGATTGTGAAAGTCCATTTATCCATGTCTCAGGTTCTAACAAATATTCGGGTTTAACTGAGAACATGAACAAAAACCCATCTAAACTTCCATCTGACATATCCATCCATAGTGAAAGAAATAGTGCTAAGAAAAGAAGAATAAACAAACTAGTCATCATGAAAATATTAGTTTTCTCTATGGCTTTAGCTCCTCTCCAGATAGCCAATATGGTGATTGCAATTACTATGAATTGAAAAAGAATCACCTGACTACCAGATTGAAGGAAACTGTTCCACACTTCTACAGTATCAACCCCTTCTCCATTTAATGCACCTGAGAATCCAAGTCGGAAATAATTGAGGCACCATCCTGCAACTATTGCGTAGTAAAAACCGATTGCAGTAGAAATCCACGCAGTCCATAACCCCATCCAAGCAAATTTCTTTCCTGCAAAAATTCTGAATGTTCCTACTGTACCCGTTCTTGCTTTCTTTCCCATTGCAAATTCAGCAATAACTAGTGGAATAGACCATATGAATAAGAAAAATAGCCACGGTATGAGAAATGATCCACCTCCATTAGCTCCAACCATTCTCGGAAATCGCCAAATATTTCCGGTTCCTATTGCAGCACCAATGGATGCAAAAATAAGGCCTAACCTTCCACTGAACTGATCTGATTTTGTCATAATTGTCCCACTTTTATCTCAAGTCTTTTCACTGGTGCTTGCATTAACTAACTCATTTTCTCCCATCATCAAATTCAAACAAGCCCCTAAACCACCCCATACTGCACATGCAACTACTGCAAAAAGGATGAATGCAAGCATGAAATTTCCATATGGTGCACGATATGGAATTTCAAGAACATAATATCCTCCTTTGTTTGGATATTCGAAAGGAAAAGTACCAGACAATGTTCCAAGCATTGCTTTGTAATGTAATTGGCCTGAAATATCATCGGGAACGGGTATCATTGCTCTTAAAATGGTGCCATTCGAATCTTCGGGGTTCGTGCTATTTCCAGAGAGTTGACATTTTTCATCCGTAACAACAGATAATTCTGCACCGATCCACCTTTCTTCACTCCATTCTGTTGGACCATAATCGCTTTGTAATCTATTTGGAGTAACAACTCTCCACATCACATGACTTACATTTCTGTCATTCGAATATACCTGATAGAATGAACTGGCTATACATATATCGATAGGTATCTCGCCAACTTCAGGAATTGTGATATTTTCGGGGCTACTTACGTATTGTCTGTTTCCAACGTCTGCTAGACCAAGGTCTGCTCTTTCACGAGGATTATCTGCAATCTCGGCCATATAAAATCCAACACCCAGATTGCGAACTGCAATGTGGTCTACATCGTCTTCATGTTGATGGAATGCAGTTCCTATTTCCATTGTGTAGCAGTAGGAGCCGTGGACTCCATAGTGCCAATCACAAAAGTCACCAGTAGTTGGATACAAATCACTTGATTGCATGTTGGTATACTTGGTCATTTCTGCCATTACATCCCCATGATAAATTAATTGTTCATGATCAGGAGTCTGACAATTAGTACAATGCCCCCATGGATATAATACCAGTTCTGAATATGAGTGATAAGTTAATGTTGATTTGAAATCACTAGCGCCATCACCATTATCATCATTCATTTCAGTCATATCTTGAATGAATTTTGTTTCTGGTTCACTGTTTCCACCCATCCAATCTTCATCAGTTAGGCCATCTGCATCATCATCCTTACCATCAACATGATCTTCGTTTAGTTTTCCGTCTTCATCATTATCTGTAGAGTCAACGGGGCCATTGTATACATCATTATTTACACCGGCGTAACACATCCCAGGGAATAATGGGCCAGTTGCCCCAAGTGGGGCACCCCACTCAAACTGGTAATTTCTATTCAAGTCAACACCATCACATCCTTCATCTACTTCTTCGTCAATATCAGGAATAGGAGTAACTCCAGTGACTGTATTATCTCTTAGATTCTTCCTCCAACCTCCAGATGCACAAGATTCCCAAGCAGGTGCCGGACAGTAAACCTCTCTATCGTAGATGTTTCCATCTACATTTAGCATTGGAATTAAGTAAATCTCACGACTATTAACAAGATCTGTAATCCATTGTTCTGAATAATCTTCATCCACTCCTAAATCACCCGCAGAACAAGGGTTTCCATCTCCATTTGAATCTTGAAAACTAGCATCTAACCCTAAACAATCACCATCATCATCGAGAGCACCATCTCCATCTGCATCTCCCCACGGATCTTCGTCAATTTTCCCATCTCCATCGTTGTCATATCCAATGTTATCATATGAGAAAGCAATAACTTCCATTACCATAATTGGCGTTTGATATGACATCCATTCACGGGCATGATGGTTACCCACAATCATTACGTCAGGACGATCTGCATAGTTACCACTGTCTCCTACAAATGGTTCATACTCACCACCATTTACATCTCCTGTGATTTTTAGCCAAGGTGATGAATGACCATAGTACCAACCTTCGTAAGAATCAACAGTCGTATCCTCTCCTCTTGCGTTTATTCCACCATTTAATCCTTCATGATATTCAAAAATGTCAGAATTAGCTTGTGTTAATGCCATCATTCTGTTTTTCATTGTCTCGTAAGTATGATACTCCTTGAATTGCAAAATACGGTCATTAGGGGGGGCCCATGGAAAAATCATATTCATGTAATCATCGGACCACACATCTTCAGGCGAATTTCCAGATGTTTGATTTTCTTGAGCAGAACTATTGACATCAGAAATAGGAATTACAGAAATTGATAGCAAACAAACTAGCAATATAGACACGAATCTTACAGAGCCCTGCTCATCATCTAGTACACTCGCCCTCATTGCACTCATCCCCGCGAACTCTTTACGGCACTTCAATTAAACGTGGTTAAAAAATTTACTTGACCGATGTTTTTGTACGTAAATGTACATATTTACCACGGTTCGGGAGCCCTTGAATGATATGTTTTCATTAGTGCCCACGAAATGCAAAATGCAGACAAAATTCCTGTAATTAGCAAGTATCTATCTGTGTAATTCCAACCAAAAAACATTGCAAACCCAACAATAGCACTTATTTTGGAAAGTGCAGAATAAATCCTATTTTTAAACATCGAAGCTTGAATTCTAGTTACACTTGATAACCATTTTTTAGTGATATTTTTTGTATTTCTTTCATACACCTGCTCGAAAAATAAATCACACAGTGCGCAATCGTATTCCCAGATTAAAATTCCACCTTTGTATGCATTCAGTGCTTCAGCATTTGCCCACTTTTGGGGTGCATGTTTAGACCAACTCTCAAATATCCACTTTTTCATTTTCCTTTCTAATTCATAATCATCTATTTCTAAATCATGCATTAGGTGGGAGATTGATCTGTATGCACAAGCAACATCTCTAATTGCGGGAAAACGGGTGGTAGAATCTATCAAGGTGTGAATAGGTACACTACTAAAATTTTTTAATTTCCATACATTATTAGATGAATCTAATATTATTTTATCAAGGTTGAAATCGCCATGAGTCCATATTGCTTCGGTAAAGTTTGAATGGGGTGCTCTCCAAAGTGTATTTGATGAAGTAATCTTTTCTAACCTCTTCAATCGATTATTCCAATGTTCAGGGATTGGTGGAGCCACATTTTTATCCATGGATTTGTGAAACTTCCCTAACAAACTTCCCGCTTCTGTAAGTAGAGATTCGATTTTATCCAAGTCTGAATTAATTAATGCTTCACGCAGGTTGTCACCTAATTTCACACCATTTATTTTAGATTCATAGAATAGTATGAGATCATGTTTGTTTAATTTCAATCCACCAATTGGATTGATTGCTACTTTTTCAATCTCCATTTTGTTAAACTTTGATTCTCGATTGGGGCATAAAATTGGATTGTATGTAGCAACCAATGATGTATTTCCTTCAAGTATGAGCATTATATTTTTTTGATTTTCAATACTCTTTACATTATCTATTTCCTTAAAATTAAAGTTGTTTGCAACTCCCCAAGGTTTCATGTTTTTATCATTTAATAACTCATCTAGGTTTTTCCAAAACAGGATATTTTTTGGTTCACCTTTAGGCCATATCATTTTCAATGTTCCATGTATTGTGTGCACCTTAAATTCAGAAAAGTTTGAATTTTTATCTTCAAGTTTTTCTAACTTAGTCAATATTCCAGTAGGAAACCACGGTTGTGATGAGAATTCCATTGATACCGCCTTCTTGTATCTTCTATATTGCATATGGCAATACTGAAACAAAGTAACCTAAGCAGTAGTGGCAAGTAAGGGAAAGGGACCCCTGCCTAAGCAAGGGTCCAGTATACTGAGTAATACTCAGTCCCTTCTTCTAGCGATTAGTAGTGCGCCTACTAATGCTGCTACTGCAGTTATTGCAGTAAATCCAGGTAGTGATCCGCCACCTTCAACTATAGTTTCGGTAAGATCTCCTCCACTACCATCTCCAGTTGCAGTAACTACTACACTACCGCTACCTGTGTGTTCTCCAGATACCCATGCATAGTCGATAGTTACAGTTCCACCTACACCTTCAGGTACAGTGAATTCAACCCATCCCCATCCTTCTGATGCATCAAGGTAACTCTCCATTGCAATTCCACCTACAGACCAACTTGAAGAAATCATATCTCCATCTGGGTCATTACAGAACATGTGGATGAAGTAACTAGCACCATCTGCTAGTTCTATCTCATATGTTCCATTTGGATTTTCTTCGAATTTTGTGTCAGATTCAAAGTCAGGACTTGTTTCATTTCCTGATTTCATAGCCCAGTATAAGTCACATACAGGTGGGGAGTTATCTGCTAATCCATCGCCATCTTCATCTTTCCAGTCAATGGTTTCATTTTGTTTATCTCCACCCTCAATATTCTCAGGGTTCCAATCATGCATTGTTTTAGCATAAACAATTGTTATTGAATTGAGCTCGGCAGATCCTGCACCACAACTGAAACTAGCTTTTGCATCACCATCTGCACCAATATTCCATGTCCAGCCAGCAGCATCACTAGTTACTTCCTGTACAGACCATGTTTCTGAATCTCCAGCAATAACTTCTCCATAAGCGCCTAAATCAAGTCCACAAGGGTCAATTAATCCACCCTCTTCGTTATCTGTGATTACTAGCGTATGTGTATCAGTTGTAGCCCAATCAGACAAGTCTTCCAAATCCCATCCGAGTCCACTATCTATCTCGATATCATATGAACCTGAATCGGTAGGTACTGGTCCAACAACTGACTCTAGATTAATTCCATCCCATGAATAGTCAGGTGCTCCTAAATCGACTCCGTCAAGAACCCATGATTCTTCTTTACCCATTCTGTCATCACCAGGATGGCAATGTTCATCTTCATCACCTTCAGTGTAATCATTTCCATCAGCAGACATTCCGTGCCAATCTCCATTTTCCTCAATACAGTCTTCTTCAGTCATATCGTAATCTTGGTAATAATCATCTCCACCATATACAAACATATGCGCAAACATTTCTGCTTCCACCATATCGACTTCACCATCAGAGTTACCTAGAGTTGTATCGATAAATTCTCTTATGGTAGTTGAAAGAGTAGTGACCATGTGGGCATTTAGATGTCCATAACCATCATCCCATTGTTCAAACCATACTTCAGCTTTCATTGGACCACTACTTCCCATAAAGATTTGTTCTAGTGCGGCCCCTTCATCGGCAAGTATAGCACAAAGAGGTCCTGAACAGAAAGAGACCATCTCCATCAAGAAAGGTTCTCCATTCGCCATGTGGTCTATGACCGCTTGCGGCATCATAACTGAATTAAACCCATCATCTCCACCACCATTGTCAGGATATTCACAATGAGGAGGTGCATCAACAACATCGTGCCATTCTCCACCATGTTCTTCACATTCTTGTTCACATGTATTGGTCACCGCGCAATCTTCTTCATTATGCTCATGTCCAGTAGTATCACCACTGTGATCGCAGTTTGCATCACAGGTGTGGTGTGGGTCATTAGGATCGCTCATGTCACATTGACCATCGGGTCCTGTACACATATTGTCGTGCTGATGTTCAAACATTACATAGAACAATAGCATGTTGTGTGAATTATGTCCTGCTAATAGTGAACCAGTAAGGGTAACAAGATCAGAATCTTCACTTGCATTAGCATCTCCACAGGTTTCAACTGACGCCCAATCAGGGTCTGCATCCATGCCCATCATCGGAGCATTAAGGTGTATAGCACACCATTGGAAAGGCCCTTTTGGTACATCAAGGATATGAGCAGTGTAAGTTGTTTCTAAATTTGTTGTTGAATCTAGTCTACAATCCTGGTATTCTCCCCAATCATCTACTCCAGTTACACATGTTACACCATTAACAGCTAAATCCATATCAGGCATAGGAGGTTCTTCCATACATTTCCATTCTCCAACCTGGAAGTGGGCACCGTCTCCGCCTATCATGTTCATATCTTGATCTTTTAGTATAACCATTACGAAGTAACAAGCTTCATCTAAATCAGCAACATTATCGCCATCTGAATCTCCAAATTCCACACCTTCCCAAATTTGAGTTTCTCCATCAGAACCAGGGAATACGTGCTCAAAGGTGTAATCAGGTAGGTGTTGTTCAGTAGTTAAATCCACCATTGGATCCCAGTTACCACCTTGTTCAGGCATGTCATCTACCCAGTAAAGGTCAACATGGTATGAATATGCTTTACTTGTATCTAATCCGTGTACTTTGATATCCATTTCTAGTACTTCATCTTGCATCCAATCAAAATTAAAGTTCTCGATATCAAGGTGTTCCATTGGTTGAGGACCTTGTCCATCAAACCAACTATTACACTGTGCATGAGAATCTACTGGATTCTGCCATTCATCGAAAGACATCATCCAATTGATGTTACCATCTTGGAAAGTTGTGCTTATAATTCCTACAGCACCCCAACACCCTTCATCAGTAACAGGAATCTCATCTTCATAATTCGTAACTCCCTGAACTCCAGCATATACTCCATTTTCATCAGTAGGTCCTAATTCCCACATAGTCCATCCAGCATCTGCAGGCCATGTATTATTCACAACCCAATTGTGCATTAGGTTGTCTACGTGCGGCATATGTGAATTTTGACCTTCATCTTTATCAACAATCCATACTTGAATAGTGTAATTTTCACTGTCAGACATATTCCATGCATCTACATCAAGTTCTTGTCTCTGATTATCATGACTGACTTGGATTTGTGCTCCTGACATTGGTCCAGGACCAGGTCCACCGTAACAGTCAGCAGGATTCATATCTACTGCGAATCCCCAATGAACCCATGCATCAGAAGCCATGAAAGTACTACCATTTGTATCTGTGTATTCATTCATCAAATCTGCTGAAAACCCATAGCAACCAGCATTTATTGGGTAATAACTGGCATAAGTAACATGGTGTCCACTATCATCCATTTGTGTCCAATTATCCCAATTCTCATGAACCATAGTTCCAGTTGCACCATCAACAAAACCGTAATGTACACTGTAGTCATAACCGTTTTGTAATCCAGTTGTATTCAAATCTGCCATGATATATTGTGATAGATTGTATGATCCATCAGCATTATCTGGCGCAGTAACACCTTCCATGTTCATCATGAAACCATTACCGCTATCACCGCTCATACTTCCTCCTGTAGTCGCAACTGCAACAGTTGCAAACGCTGACATTGCAAGGAGCAAAGATAGAAGCAGCACGCTCATTCTTCCGTTAGCATCGCTATCGTTTGTCATATCTCTGCGGATGACCGCTAGCATTTTAATCTAATCGTTATTAATTTAAGCATTTTTTTATGCATAATTGACCAAAAAACTAATTTTAATCAGTCGATTGAATAAAGTGTAAGTTCTATCTCAGAAGCGTTGGTGAGTGCTTGACAGGTTTCAGCGAGAGATTTGGAGATGTCCTTGGTCAAGCGGTTGAAAACAAACTTGAAAGTGAAATATTGACATCAGTCCTCCCAAAACATATTGCGTGTATAATGGATGGAAATCGCCGTCATGCGGATAGCAAATTGATACCCACTGCAACTGGGCATCGTGAGGGAAAAGAGAAATTAGAGGATGTAATGGATTGGATATTAGATTTGAACATAAAATATTTGACAGTATATGCACTTTCAACAGAGAACCTTAACACAAGACCAAAGGATGAATTGCAAAATCTTTTTGATTTGTATACAGAAGGATTACTAGAAATTGCAGAAGATGAGCGGATTCATAGTAAGGGTGTCAAAGTAAGGGTTATTGGTAAAATAGAACAACTACCAAGTAAACTAAGGGGTGCTATAGAACATGCAGAATCTAGGACATCTGCATACAAAAATCATACTTTTACGGTTTGTTTAGCATATGGTAGCAGGGAAGAGATATTGGGGGCAATAAAAGAAATTGCAACAGATCATTCGAATGGTGAACTTCCTTTAGAAGAGATTACAGTTGATGAAGTAAGTCGGAGGTTGTATACTAAGGATTTACCAGATCCAGATATGATTATTCGAACTAGTGGAGAAGAACGGATCTCTAATTTTTTACTTTGGCAAAGTGCATATAGTGAATTATTCTTTGTTGACACATATTGGCCTTCTTTTTCCCGAAGAGAGTTTTTGAAATCAATATTCTCATATCAACGTCGTAGGAGAAGGTATGGTTCTTGAGTGATCTAAATGGAAGAAAGTGTATGTGATGATTGCGGAGCAAGTTTGGATGAATATGGTAGAGGATTACCACACAAGAGCCCAGATGGATATCTGAACCCAGCGCTAGCATCCGATGCTGCTGTTATCAAATATGTTGAGGGCGGGTTGCAAATATTATTGGTTAGGAGGGCTGAAGAACCTTCTAAGGGCCTACTCGCATTTCCAGGTGGTTTTGTAGATTATAATGAGGACCCAAAAGATGCAGCAATAAGGGAGTTAAGTGAAGAATGTGGAATTCAGGGCAGAGAACCACATTTAATTGATTTAAGGGGCAATCCAAACCGCGACCCCCGAAAACATGTAGTTTCTGCATTTTATTACGTAAAAGTCGATGAATCAGAAAATATCGTTGCGGGGGATGATGCAAGTTCTGCAGATTATTATTTTGTTGAAGAGCTAATTA
>CAYSJV010000046.1:0-14363 GCA_964431435.1 uncultured Candidatus Poseidoniales archaeon | reverse complement strand
GATGCTTATCTGACCACAGTTCTTACAGTAATGTAGTAATTTCTGAAAATATGCCAGAATTTATTCAATATTCTGAAGAAATGAAGAACATAGAACATGAATCAACAAATTTCCACCCGATTAGATTAATCATTGGAGATAATGGGGCACCAGTTGATTGGCACCTCTCACATGCAAAGTTAGATGATAAATATCAATCAAGAGATAACATACTATTTTCACAAGCAATCTCATTCTTTTTTGAGGTAGAATTTGGAAATATAACTGTTGATGGTTGGGATTAGTTCAAAGGGCCCCCCTTGCGATTGCCCGTGGTTGCATGGGTACCGTCGCGTAAACTGTATGTACAGAAGGTATAGCTTGGGGTAATTTTAGGCATTAGTATTTGATGTAAGCACTATTGGGAAGGATAGAGTGAGATATATTATGGCAAAAACAACGAAGAAAAAAATCATCTCATTCTCATTGATAATATTTGGAGTACTTGTACTCATTACTGGGATTATCATGGTACAAACTGGATTTGCAACCTTTGATGATGACGAACCTAGAGTGGGGGTCTACATTGGAGGTATTTTTACAATAATTGGAGGCGTTTTCTTGACAATTGGTGGTATAATCTTTCTTAACTTCGATGGTTTGAAAAAGAAGTTTCTTCGTACAGCCGGCAAGATTGCTGATGCTGTTGAAGAAGAGAGAATACATGAGAAAAAGTGATGCCTTACTGAAAGATTATACCTTCAATCAATTTAGTATTAGTTAACGAGATGGTAGATCTAATGTTACAACTTGTACTCGGCTTACCTGTAGTATTATTCCTTTTTGGCATGTCAACATATAATCTCTATCATGGCGGAGTTTTTGTCAAGCAAAAAGGTTGGAAAACAAAGGAAGAATGGCCCATAACATTCTGGATCAGTGTCTTAGGGCCCTATGTACTTGCAGCACTTGCAGTATGGGGGATTCTTGACCCCAGTGGATTATGGGGTTTTGTTAAGCCTATTATTGGATTTTTGGGATTCCTTTAGACCGATTATAATTCCTATTGTCTCTTACAATCTCATGATTTATACCTCTAAACATATTGGCAAGTATATGCCAGCAGCCATTCCATCTCAGGTGGTCGTTTAGCGTGCACCGCAAGAACTTCGGCCGCAACCGTGTGCTTCAGCCTTCGGCGGCCTACACTCCAGCCAACGAGCAGGAAGTCCTGGAAATCCTCGACCGGCATCGTGGCCAGAGTATCCGTGCTGTTGGTCGGTTACATAGTTGGAGCGAGGCTATTCTCGGCGATGGTGTGCAACTTGACCTGCGCCGGTTGGACGATGTATTGCTCGAGCAAGATGGCGATCAATTCGTTGCCACGGTTGGGGCTGGCTGCCAAATTAAGCGTCTTCTCAAAGAACTGAATCGCGGCGGTGCCACCCTACAATCGCTAGGTCTAATCAATGTACAAACGATTGCAGGTGCAATCTCCACCGGTACACATGGTTCGGGGCGCAATAGTATGTCACACTACGTCGAAGAGGCGCGACTGGCGCGATATGATGAATCAACTGGAAAGGCATTCATCGATGAATTGAGTGCAGGAGATCCGTTATTGGCAGCTCGTTGTTCATTGGGTTCGCTAGGAATTATTCTGTCCGTGAAAATACGATGCCGCGCACAGTACAACGTACAAGAGCATTTCACTGAGACTCGACGATTGGAAGATGTTATGGATGCTGAAGATTCATATCCACTACAGCAGTTTTTTTTCATCCCATGGCGCTGGTCATACTTCATTCAGCACCGATGTGAGGATACTGGTAAACGGTCTTTCCTTGCCAAACTGTATCGCCTCTACTGGTTTGGAGTGATGGACTACGGTATGCATCTGAAGATATTGTTCCTAGAGCGTATATTACGAAGTCGGCGCATGATTCGGTTTACTTTTCGCCGCATAATCTCTTTATTCGTAATTCGCAAATGGAAGGTCACAGATCGTTCCTCGTCCATGTTAGTGATGAAGCACGAAGCCTTTCGACATATTGAGATTGAATTATTCGTACCCCGAGACCAGTTGGCTGAGGCCCTCAGATTTACCAAAGAAGTCATCGAGGTTGCTGGAAGAAAAGATTCAGTATTGTCAGAGGTTAATCAGCGCAGAATCAATGATATCGGCATGCAAGATGATCTGGATGAGCTTCAAGGTCAGTACGGCCAACACTATCCCATCTGTGTGCGACGAGTGCTTCCTGATGACACCTTGATATCGATGGCTAGTGGTGGAGGTCAAGACTGGTATGCGGTGAGTTTCATCAGTTACGCAAGACCGGCACGTAGAGCTGGGTTTACCCTATTCTCGAGGTTCATGGCTCGAAGTATGTCCCGACTATTCCAGGCGCGCCCTCATTGGGGTAAAATCAACCCACTAGAGGCAGGAGAACTAACGTCTTTATACCCTAGATTCGATACTTTTCGCACTGTCTGCAAGACGCTTGACCCACAAGGTGTATTTCAAAATGAATGGACAACTGCATTGCTGGATGCAGATGATTAGTAAACGTGAGGATGAAGAATTGGAGGATTAAGGAGTGCTGAAATATCTCAAATATTATATTCCAGCCATAACAGGTATTTTGGGAATTTTGTTTTTTTTAATGGGCCAAAATTACCCCACTTATTTCTTTATAAGTTGGTCAATTTTAATGATCATCGGAGACTATGTTTTGCCTAGAGATAAGGAAATCCAGCAATTTTCATATCCTAGCATATTGAATTTTTCGATTTATATCAATTTGCCAATATTATTCTGTTTAATATTAGTGGTAATCTCGATTTTTAGTGGCAATCCCCCTGGTTGGTATATCGATGGATTAAATTCACAGTTCAATATTGATTTTATCCAAATAAAAGAATCTTTTACTATAATTGATAAAATCGCTTTGATATTTCAAACCGCATTATTTGTTGGTATACTCGGCACAGTGCCCGGTCATGAGTTAGTCCATCGGAAGAAGAATAAATTTGACATGTTCATTGGAAATTGGCTACTGGCATTTTCGTGGGATTGTACTTTTGCTATCGAGCATGTTCATGGACATCACAAAGATGTATGCTTAGATGAAGACCCAGCCTCTGCAAAAAGAGGAGAAAATATTTATTTATTTATTTTAAAAGCCACTTTACAAGAGCAAATAAGTGGCTGGAAGATTGAAACAGAACGATTAAAACGAAGAAAACTTAAAGTTTTCAGCATTCAAAATAGAATGATTATTGGATATTTTAGAAGCCTAAGTATAACTATAGCAGCGTTTATTTTTGGTGGAATAACTGGAATGTTGATTTTTCTTTTATGTGCTTTCTTGGCAAAATCACTTTTGGAAGCTATAAATTATATTGAACATTATGGTCTTGTAAGAGAAAGAGGAAAGCAAGTGAATATGAGGCATTCGTGGAACTCCGATCATTTACTAAGTAGTATTTACCTATGCAATGTGACAAGACATTCTGATCACCACAGAGCTGCAAATTTGAAATTTTGGGAACTAAACCCATGCCCTGAAGATGCCCCTCTCTTGCCATATGGATATTTATCAATGTTATATTTGGTATTGTTTACACCATTTCTATACAATAAATTAATGGCGAAAGAATTGGTTGACTGGGATCAAAACTATGCTACAGAATATGAGAGAAATTACAACACGTAATGACTCGGATTTCAGATGGGGGAATGTTCAAACACTGGATGGTTGTGGGAGAAATATGTCAATCATAGCAGCTTACAATGACGCATGGGATAACGCGGACGTAGACGCACTTGCAGAAATCTTACACGACGAATTCGTGTTTAATCCACACGTTGGGGGCGTAACAATGGGCAAATCCGATGCGCTAGGATTTGCAGCTACTGCAAACACAACTTCAGAAGGTAACCGAATTCTGTTCGAAAATGATGAAGTTGGCGTGTCTCATTCGGTTGTTCACTTTGCCAATGGCTCAACTTCGGAAGCCGTACTTTTTTTCATGCGATTCAAGGATGGCCAGATCGTATTGATAGAAACAGGTGCAACTCCATTGTCAGATGATTACCGCCTTGTTGGTAGTGACTAGCACTTATTCTTCTTCCGAAGAAACTGAATAGTGTATATCTTGCCAAAATGTTGCAATTACGCCAACAATACCTATAATCAAAAACCACTCATAAACTGCAGCAGTGGAAAGATCTGCTAAATATTCTGAATGGCACAAGTCTCCGCTATTCGCATATTCTAAAAGAGATCTTTCAGGTGCATTTTCCCAGGTAGTTTTCCCTAAAGTTGTCATCATCATAAATAATGAAAAGATTGCAACTAATGCATAGAATCCTCGCCAATAAAGAATATTAGAATTTGATGGATTTTCTTTGTTCAATCTCCACGATACAACAGATATCAATCCACCCCACATTGCCCCTCCGTAGAATATATTATCCGCTAATGAGATGTGTAGGGATTCATCTTCTGTCCAAGGAGTGTTTACCAACATTACGACCGACGTTGCTGCTATGGCGCCCGGAACCAAAGCAATAAAATTCAACAAATGAATATTATTTGACAAAGAGTATTTTTTAATTTCATTCCTTTTAATCCAACATATATCAAACAGAGTTGCTAGTACAAAAAAACCAGCTAACGTTCCCCCTACACTAAATATTGTATCTTCAGGTTGGTATAAATCCATATCAGAAATGAATGGCATGTAGGCTCTACAGCCTTTGACTATCCAACTTAAATATGAACCAAACAATGTAATTATACACGTAATCATAGTTACAATAAACGTCCACTTAACCCTTTTTTGGTTATTTAGAATATCATCAAGAACCATTCGCAACGTAATGTCTGAATGACATCTCATATTCGAATTTTTAGACAGGTAATTCTGATAATTGACTACTAACTTCACTCATCAAAGTATCCATTATTTTCGTACCAAAATTAAAGTCAAGCCCTCCTGCTGAAAACAATTCAGGTAAAGGTCTAGATCCACCCAATTTCATAGCAGCGGCGTAATTTGACAGTGCGATCTTTGTATCATCCTTGTATTGTAGCCACAGTTGCAATGCACCTAATTGTGCAATTCCATATTCGATATAATAAAAAGGATAAGAGAATAAATGAAGTTGCTTTTGCCAACTAATATTTCGCCAATCCTCAAAGCCAGACCAATTCAATATTGAGCCAAATCTGTCACCTAACTCAAGCCATTTCGCATGCCTTTCATCCCTTGAGTGCTCAGGGTTAGTGTAAACCCAATGTTGGAAAGCATCAATTGTAGCAATCCATCCTAGAATAGAGACAATTCCTTCCAAATGCTCACGTACTGCCCGATTTGCATCATCTTTTGAGTAGAATTCATCAAGGAAGTCATGAGTAAGTAATTCCATTGACATCGCAGCTACCTCACAAAATTCTAGAGGTGCACTACGGTAATCTACCAGAGGTAAATGATCCGCATAAATTGAATGAAATGCGTGTCCAGCTTCGTGAACCATTGTTTCCAAATCTCTCTGCAAACCTGTTGCATTCATGAAAATGAATGGTTTTCTACTGTAATCTCTTTGCAGTTGGTATCCACCTGGCGCTTTACCTTTGCGACTATCTAAATCTAGACTTGTTCCGTCTCGCAAACTGTCAAAGAAATTACCCAATTCAGGTGAGAGTCTGTGAAACATTCGACTTGTCCCTGAAACCATATCTTCAACTTCTGTGAACGGTTTCAATGGCTTACGTCCATGTACGTCATGGCTTAAATCCCACATCCTCAAAGTTTCGAGATTTAGTGCTTGTCTACGTTCCTCATCAACCTTCCTCATCAAAGGCACACAAATGGATTCTACAGCATTATGAAATACTTCACAATCCGCAGGAGAGTAATCAAACCGGTGCTTAGCATCGAAGATGTAATCACGATAATTTTCATAGCCAGCGTTTTGAGCTACTTTGTGGCGTAATTCAATCATTTTTTCATATATTTCATCAACTTCATCAGCATCTTGAAATCGTCTTGTCCCCATTGCTCTGTAGGCAGACTCCCTAGTATCGCGCTCATTAACTTGAAGGTATTTTCCCATTTGTTGCATCGTTCGCTCTTCTCCATCAAATTCAACAGTCATTGCAGCAGTGATCTCCTTATATCGTACGCCTAACTTTGTGAGTTCGGTGTATAGTGCGATGTTTTCTTCCTTAAACAAGGCCAAATCCATTCGGGTATCTCTTAACAATACATTGTATTCATCAGCATCGAGTTCATCTGCATGCGGGCATTCAGACAGTTTCCGATTCAGTAAATCCCCCATCTTCGCCAATTCAGGTTCAACGTTATCTACGAAGTTAAGGTAAGCTTGCTTGATGTCCTCATCCTCAGTATCACACGTCATTTTAACATACAGCATCGATCCTGTTTCTCCAACATATGCATCAAATACCCCTAATTCTAACAACCATTCTTCTAGTGATTCGGGGGAATTAATCTCCCGTTCTAAAAATTCTCGATACTGTGGTTCAATTTGTTTCCAATCACTTGCATCAAGGTCAGAATAAGTCGCAGTTCCCATATTATGTCTTCTGTTCAATTCACTTCATTAATACATATGTATGCTTAATTTAAAATCAAATCAAAGATAAATTGTATATTTAGCGCCGATGTCGGCTGTACAATGGAAGCAGTGCATACCGAAGAGAGGTACACCACTATGGAACAGCCTTGGTGGGCTAACGATTATTTGATTCTGATTCTTACTTTATTCAATATTGGTATTGTAATTTATGATTTAGAAACGGGGCTTCAAACAGGAACCACTACTTGGTGGACATTAGCAATCATCGATTTGATATTGATTTTATTCTTTGTTGCAGATTTGGGAGAAGATTATACAAGATGCAGAGACAAAGTATGGTGGTGGAAATCTCATGGTTGGGAAATACTCAGCCTATTTCCGCTTATTCTCACAGGACTCCCCATTGTAGGTTCAGGTGGAGTATTGAGAATATTTAGACTATTCAGAGCATTTGCAGGTATTTTTAGACTAATCGGAGCAACAAAAAGGGCAAAGGAAATTACAATTGAAAGACAGGTTTTTCATTTGGTTTCAATAGTAATGGTGTTAATCGTTGCTGGCGCATTTTTTGTGTACGTGTTCGAAAAAGAATATTATGAAGAAAATTGTGAATCAATATCTGAAGATGATCGAGACAGTGAATGTGAACGAATAATACATACATATCCTTCTGCAATTTGGTGGGCAATAGTCACCACAACTACAGTAGGATATGGTGAATTTGCTCCAGTTACTGCAATTGCACGAGTAGTGGCGGCGTTATTGATGCTGATAGGTATTGGTTTAGTAGGTTCACTTGCTGCAACGCTATCACAAATTTTCTATTCTACCAGAGATGCTACGATGATAGGTAAAGATGATGTTGGTCGGACAGAAGACATTTTGAATCAACTTGATCGTTTTTCTAAAAGATATTCTGAAGGGTGGCTTGATAAAGAAACGTATGAAACTGCCATTACAGTTATTATGCGTAGGATGGAATTAGAATTAATGATGTTGAAGAGAGAAATGGGGGGACTTTCAACATTGCCGATACCGATTCAAGTTGCAAATAAAATGGAATTAAATTCTCAAATTGAAAAAGTTAATCAAATATTGGAAGAAATAGAAAACAAAATATATACAGAGGATGAATAAACAATGACTGCATTGTTTTAAGATGCAATACTCATTCGTGATGTTGTGGGAGATATGAAGGCCAAGATTATTACAATTCTGATTTTGATGATGTTTGTCTCAGTATTTGCATCATCAGTTGTTGCAGAAACTAATGATATAGAAGAAAAAGATTGCAAAAAAAGTGATGGTAAACTAATTCATCTTGAACATGCACTATCTTCAGAGAATGATTTGGATGTATCAATAGATATCTCTGAATTAGAAAATTCAGAATCATATTCAATTGAATGGAAACTCTCCGAGGGAAGTGATGATGATTATACTATATTGTCAACAGAGGTAATGGAGTTTGTTGTGGACAATGAATCGGCTCCATTAGACATCAGAGTGGATAATGAAAATATCAATACAGCAGAATGTTTGTTCTTTAATGCTATTCTAAAAAATAATGAAGAGATTATTGATAGAGCCAGTTTTAAATTCTCAACTGATCCCTTAAGCACTGTTTGTAAGAAAGATTACAAAAAACACGATGAAAGGCACAAAGAAAAGGGATTAGGACTACGTTCAATTGCAAAAGAATTGCCTGGTTTTACCGCTGGTATATCATTAATTGGATTGATGGGTGCAGCGGCTTTTGTAGGAAATAAACGTAAACTGGATTGAAATTATCAAACAGTCACCATCATAAAGGGGTGGTCGGTCGCCACCTTGCTCCAAGGGTGTTATTATGGCGAGAGGTCTTTATCATCATGTCAGAGAGACTTGGAAACGGCCAAAAGAGAGCCTCCCGTTTATATTGCGTCAAACTCGAATGGCTGAATGGCGAAGACAACCCGTAAATCACAGGGTAGAACGGCCGACTAGATTAGATGCTGCTAGAAATAGAGGGTACAAAGCTAAGCAAGGAATTGCGGTAATTCGTACAAGAGTTCGAAGAGGCGGATTAAGAAAATCTAAGATAAATATGAAACGTAAGCCTAGGAATATGGGTATGAGAAAAATTACAATGGGGAAAAACATTCAGCGAATTGCTGAAGAAAGAGTGGCTAGACACTATCCAAATATGGAAGTTCTAAACTCATATTGGGTAGGTGAAGATGGTAAACACAAGTATTACGAAGTTATCTTGGTGGATCCATACCACCCTGCAATAATCAACGATAAACAACTAGGATGGTTATGTCCTGCAAATTCTAAAACTCGTGTTTCACACAAAGGGCGTGCTTACAGAGGTAAGACTAGTGCAGGAAAGAGAGGAAGAGGTTTGCATAACAAAGGAAAGGGTGCAGAAAAATTGCGTCCGTCATTAAAAGCCCGCGGAAATATCGGAAAATGATTTACGAAACTCTGTTTTTGTATTATTATTGGCAAATCAACGCAATATTTTGTAGTAAAGTTTGAGGACCACTACTATTGTCTGTGTTTGTGGAAGAGGGTAATCTAAGCGGGCTTAGAGGCAAAGAAGTGTTTCTACCAGATGGTAGAAAGCTTGGACTGGTTCATGATACTGTAATAGAAGTAGGTGAATGGGTTTGTACACATCTTTTTGTTGTAGAATGCCCAGATACTCTTGTAGAAGATAGTGTACATCTCGCAGTACCATGGAGATGGATTCGCGCGATTAGCGACATAGTCATTTTACGTTGGTTTCCTGAGACACCAATTCCTAAAGAACCTTGAAAAAAGGCCCGGGTTAGGGTTAGAGAGGGGCGTTCCATGATTGAAGTACATATTTTAGGCACAGCATCTGCAAAACCAGTACACAATAGATCTGTAAGTGGAAATGTTGTTTGTGGAGATTTCGGACAGATTGTAGTTGATTGCGGAGAAGGGTTTCAAAAGCGCGTAATGGACCACAATAGAAAATTAAAGAGTAATGGTATGCAACCCCGGATAAGACAAGGAAAAATATCTACGATATTGCTTACTCATGGACACCTTGATCATTGTTGGGGGCTTCTTCCATTTTTACATACGATGTCACTGGAAGGAAGAAATAGACCACTTACTATTATTGGGCCTACAGATGTATCCGTAATCAAGAAACTATTGGAA
This sequence comes from uncultured Candidatus Poseidoniales archaeon, assembly GCA_964431435.1. Lineage (GTDB taxonomy): Archaea > Thermoplasmatota > Poseidoniia > Poseidoniales > Poseidoniaceae > CAYSJV01. Next base: position 4,600 of record CAYSJV010000046.1, on the reverse strand, counting down.
AACCCTGAACCTTTAGAAAGTACTCGGGTTTTTGATGTTCCAGATGCCGATTTAGTTAATTTGTTTAGAATGTGGTGGAGTCTTGGTGGGCACACAGAAAACCTAGGATATTCAGTGAGATGGATACTCGTAGGCGTCGATTCAAAGGGTGGAGAAATATCAAATGAATTTAAAGCGATTGAAATTGATACGAATTCGATGAGTGTAACAGAGATTGAAGAAATACCTGGACCTAATGGAACTACAATTTCTTACATTCCAACATATCATTCGGTTGCTAGTTGTGCGTGGTTAATTGGTACTAATCCTAAAAAAGGTAAATTCAATAGAATAGAAAGTGAAAAATTAGGATTATCAGAGCAACAAATAAGGGATTTGGCGAACGGAATTGATGTTAATCACGGTAACTCTACACTAAAAGCTGATGATTTTAGAGGTAATACTATTCCAGGAATAAATGTTCTATTTAGTGGAGATACCAGAGGTTCTATTCCTGCATTTGAGAAACCAATTTACGGACACATAAATCTCCTAATTCATGAATCTACATATTCAGAAAAGCATCAACAAAAAGCAATAGATAGATTGCATTCAACAGCTAAAGACGCTGCACGTAGTGCTAGAAGTCTTGGAGCAAATCTACTATTACTGAATCATTTTAGTTCAAGAATTGATAGCCTTGAAGAATTAGTTAATGAGGCAAACGAGATACATGACTTTACTTTAGCTGGTGTGGATAATGATGTGATCCAGATTGATTTGAAAGGGAAAATTACAATTTTGAGACACTCTGAAGGCGTTTGGATTACAGAATCATTGAATACTCAAGTATAACCAAACTTCAAGAAAGGATGTGTGCAGCCGAGTGCATGGTATCATCTAGTCAATTTTGTAAAATCTTTGTTTTCTTGACAATTTTTTCACTTTTTGCACCATTACAATTCACCAGTTCAGCCTACGCTGATACTGGAAGAGCAACTTTAGATTGTGACACAGGTAATTGGGATGATGGTACTTTGAAACAAATTGAAAATGGAAGTTGTGCGATGTTGTCATTAGGACTACATCCAATGTCGACTACATTTGAAATTACTTTTGATGCGAATAACGAACCTCTAGATTTGTTAATTATGAGTGATGGTGCAAGGTTGAGTTATCAAAATTCACAATTATATCGACCATATATTGAATCAGACCCTTCTTTTGAAAATATATCTAATTCTATAACTTATAGATGGACCACACCTCCTTCTAGTCAAGCAAAAAGTTGGTGGATTGTCATAGATAATATGAATCACCCCTTTGATGAAGGATTTGGTGCACAAGGTAGCAATGACACGAATAGTTTCACATTGATGACCGAAAAGATTACTGACCAATGGATTTGGACAGAATATGATAATATTGTACGATTAAGTAGCGGTTCTAGCAAAAATATTTTGGAAAATAACCCCTTAATTATGTCTGAAGGCTCTCAACTATCTATAACTGCAAACCCGGTCACAGGTGATCCAGATATATATCTGATGACTGAAGAACAAAAAGCAATTTATGATTCTTCAATTCCTGGTGTTTGGAAAATTGATGCAATCGATATGAGATCAATTACAAGTGAAACATCTGATGCAATTGTGATACCACCTACACTTGAAGAGGTTCCTCTTTACGTAATAGTGGATAATCAAGCAAATCCAAGTGGAGGTGGTGATGGTCTTACTGATGCTGCTATAAGCGTGAAATTAGAAATTACTCCGGTCCTAAATCCGATAATAAATAGAGATATGGAAGGTACTATCGATATTGGACAATCACTTACATTAGACGCTAGTAATACTCCTAATCTTCGAAATCAAATAAGTTTACTTTCATGGGATATGAATGGAGATAATGATCTGGACGATGGGGTCGATATAGAAGGTCCTTCTCTATGGAGTGTGTCAAAAATATTTACCGAAATTGGGACACATACGATAAACTTGAAAGTAAATAGTGCTGATGGAAGAAATATTACTAAAGGAATAGATATACAAGTTGATGATTTAACTAATCCTTTGGCAAAAATAAAATCTGGAAATGGTACTAGAACGGTATCTATGGGCGATACACTCATATTAGAATCAGAATCTACAGATAACCATAAAATTGTTGAAAATGAATGGAAATTAGATGGAAACAAAATGTCCAGTGCACCAAATTACAATGTGTCAACTACAACTAGAGGTAATTATGCCGTTACACTGAAAGTCATAGATGAAGCCGGAAATTCAGATGAAATTGAAATTAACATTAATGTTTTAGATTCAACAGTTCCTGAATTTGAATCTTTCATGATAGAAGGATTTTCAACATACGGAGAATGGAATAACCCCCAATACAAGAATGTGATGCAGGCTGGGAAAAATATAGAATTCACAATTAGTGGATCAGATAGTGATTCAGGACCTGTGTCATATCAATGGGACTTTGATATATCAACAGATTCTAATGGTGACGGTAATAGTAGAGATGATGTCGATGCAGAAGGAGCACAAACAAGTTATTCATATTCTAAAGGAGGAGTTTATCAAATTGGTGTTAAAATTATCAATTCCGATGGATTAGTACAAACACATTATGAGTATGTAACCATTTCAGATGCACCAGAACCACCAAAATCGATGATGCCAATGATATTGGGCGGTGTTATTTTAGTTGGTATATTGGTTGCAATCGGTAGTTTTGTAGTTCAGAATTTGAAAGTGAGAATGAAACATAAAGCAATGATTGCACAGCAATTAAGTCCTGAAGAGGAAGAAGTACAAAGAAAAGAAGAAGAAAGAACCAAACTATATGGGGAAACAAAGGGTGCTGAATTAGATGTAAATGATGCAGAGGTCCAAAAACAAATGTTTGCGGGTAATGCAGGTGCACAAGTAACAAACTTACAAGCAGCAGAAACTGAAATCTCTAAAATTGCAGGCATGGGGCAAGAATTACAACCCACTCAAATTGACTCTTCACTTTTAGACGGACTTATTGAACAGCAAGAAAGTGTAATGTCTGAGCAAAAACCTGAGCAAAAAGGAGTACAAGTTCCTGAAGTTATAGAGGAAAAAGTGAGTGATAAACAAAAAACAGGACTAGGAATCGAATTACCAGATATGGAACCACAAAACATGCAACATATTGAAGCAATAGATGAAAGATTTGAGAAAGTAAGAGCAATGTGTGCAAGTTGTGAATTTGAATTTATAGCTGAGATGCCGGAAAATTCAGATAGGGCTATGGTTGGTTGCCCATCCCGCAATGAAGAAATGATATTACAACGTTAGTTGTAAATTCAAATAATGCCTACAATCAAGGTTGTTCTTACACAATTAGGGCAAGGGCTAATGAGGAGAGATTGCGTCAAACGACTGATGAATGAGACTACGGCGCGTATTGTGGTCAGGGGTTTGAAGGAAAATAATACTAAACTTCGTAGATGGGCGGCTTTGTGTATTATACTATTCATGGTACCTATTTTTAGTCCAATTGCAAGTAGTGCAAACCTAAATTTAAGAACTGACGACTTTGGAGTTCTGGAATTGATGCACGATGTACTTGGCGATGATTCTGTAAATGCTGGAGCAGAAGCAGCAAAGATAGAAGCTGATGCAACCGTAAATTATGTGAATAACAAAGTTAGAGATAGTTCAACTAATGATCCACTTGGTATCAGTGAAAATGCATTGTCAAGTATGCAAATGATGGATACCACGCCACCCGAATCAATACATCCAATGCCCTATCAATTGTTAACTAGTCTGAACGAAAGACCTGATGATTTACCCGAAGACTTGTGGGAAACACTTAATCCACTTGGACTAAATGAATATGTAGTGTTTACAAATTATACTCTAAATGACGGTACAAACTTCAGAGCATATGACTCAGCATCATTTACTGGAGACATATTCTCAGGCGCTCCTTTTGAAAATTTGGTAGATGTCAATAATGATGAAGAAGATGACATAAGAGTAAGTTTGTCAATTTCATTTGGGGATAATTTTGGCTTCAACGATATTGATGATAATCAGATACCAGATCAAATCTGGATTAAACCTTCGATAAGTTATCACATCGAGTCTATCGATTCTTCCAGTAACACTTGGGACGAGCTTGCTAGATTAGAGGTTTCTTTATTGAAAGGATTCGCATATACAATGGATGACGATAGTGTTTCTTCAGGTGAAAATTATGTTTGGGTAATAGATTCAAGATTTACTCAAACACCTAATGATTTTACAATGGGGGTTGGGCTCGAGCAAGTAATATTTGATGTTGGAAATTTAAGTTCTTCAGTTCTTACAGCACTTCTTGGACCATTAGTCTCAATATTAGATGTGATTGGTCTCATAGGTGGTTTAGACAATTTTTTTGAGGATGCTACTTTGACTGTGGCTTTAATTGCTGCCCCTTATGAAATAACTATTGACAACGCAGGTCAATATTTTTGTAACGAGGATTATGTTCCAGAACAACGAAATTTGAGTAGTAGTGAACAAGACTGTGCATTATCAGCCGGCTTAGGATATGTGCATTACCCTGAATCAGGGCACACACTAGAGTTGTATGAAAT
>CAYSJV010000045.1:7824-14994 GCA_964431435.1 uncultured Candidatus Poseidoniales archaeon | reverse complement strand
CATAACTAATGGTGTTTGGCCAGATGATTGGGTGGAAATTTTTGAAGAAACACCAGCGGGTTTAATTGAAATGTTAGGTATTCCAAATCTGGGACCAAAAAGAATCAAGCAGATGAATGATGAACTTGGGGTGCAGACTGTTGATGGTTTACTTGCAGTATGTGAGCAAGGATTAGTTGCTCCATTAGATGGATTCGGAGAAAAAAGCCAGCAGAAAATCATTGATGGCATTGATTTAATGCGAAGATTCAATGCAAGAAGGAGATTGAATATTGGATTGATATATGGTGAAGCATTGGAACATCAGATTAGTTCACTTAAAGGTGTAATTCAAGCACAATTAGCAGGTAGTGCTAGGAGGAGATTAGAGACCATAGGTGATTTAGATATAGTGGTGGCGATTAATCCACAAGATCTTGCAAATGTCAAAACACAAATCTTGGATTTACCCGGCATTGCAGATGTTAAAGGAGCTGGAGAATCTAAGATTAGTTTGATCTTGGAATCGAGTATTTTCAGTGACGGTATTTCAATCAGTTCCATGGATGATGGAGTTCTAGAAGCAATTGGAGGCGGGGAATACAAACAATTGGAATCAAGTGGGACAATTGATGCTCAGGTTCGGCTTGTGACTCCCGAAGTATTTCCATTCACACTTGCATATTTTACAGGTTCAAAAGATCATAATGTTCGGATGAGACAACGTTCATTAGATTTAGGTTACAAGTTAAATGAATTTGGTCTGATACCTCTTGACAAGGCTGGAGATTTGAAAGGTATGGAAGCTGCACAATATTCAATTAAAGTTGACGATGAGTCAGGAATTTACGAAGCACTCGGACTTGCATATGTCCCGCCCGAATTAAGGGAAGATACTGGCGAAATTGAATCTGCTAAAGATTCCTATGGGAGTGACATTTGGCCTGAATTACTTTCTCATGATGATCTAAGAGGTGCATTTCACAATCACACAACTAGTTCTGACGGCGAGGCAACTCTCGATGAAATGATTCAAGCAGCAATTAATCTGAATTGGGATTATTTAGGGATTAGTGATCATTCCCAAACACTAAAAGTAGCAAATGGACTTAGCCCTGATGACTTAATCGCTCAAAACAAACTAATTCAAAATAAAAATGCTTCTTTCAATGAACAAGATATCGATTTTAGAATATTTCATGGAGTAGAATCAGATATAATTGGTGATGGTAGATTAGATTATGACGACAACATTCTCTCACAATTAGATTATGTGGTTGCTTCAGTGCATGCTGTACAAAAATGGAAAGCAAGAGATGAATCTACCAATACTGAAGAAATGATTAGGGCTATTGAACACCCCGCATGCAAAATTTTAGGGCATCCTACGGGGCGGATCTTGCAAGGTAGAGAGGGATATGAGGTAGATATGCATACGGTGTTAAGGAGTATGGCTGAATTGAATCAAAGTGGTAATTTTAAAGCAGTTGAGTTGAATGCATCACCATATAGGTTAGATTTGGATTGGAGACTTTGTAAATATGCAAAGGAGCTTGGAGTACCTGTTTCAATTAATCCTGATGCTCACGATATTCGAGGTCTAAGGGATGTTTATTATGGGGTTGAAATTGCAAGGAAAGGGTGGCTTAGTAGGGGTGATGTTCTTAATACAAGAGGGGTTGAAGATATCATTGAGTCATTTCAATGTGATTGAAAAGTTAATTTTGTAGAAGGTATGGGGTGTATATGAATCTGCTTAAGGCGTTGGTATTTGGTATATTTGGCTTGATATTCGGTTGTGTCGTAGGTCTAATTCTCTGGGCGGCATTAGGTCGTTCAATGGATTGGAATTCAGTTTCAGTTACATTGACTTGCAACGCAGTTCCAATTCTTGGGTTAGCATTAGGAGTTTGGCTTGGTTCTAGACCCACTTAAGTGAATCATTTGGATGTGGCAATTTGAAGAGATCCGAAAAAGCTGATAAAATAATGGAAATCCTAGAGGAGTTATTTCCTGTAATTCATATTCCTCTTGATCATATCAATAATTATACATTTTTGATTGCAGTAATGCTTTCAGCGCAATCTACTGATAAGAAAGTCAATCAAATAACGCCCGCATTATTCAATAGAGCACATACACCTTTTGAGATGGTCAAATTATCAGTTAAAGAAATTGAAGAATATATTCGGGAAATTGGACTTGCACCTACTAAAGCAAAGAATATTCGTAAGATGTCCACACAGTTGATTGAATTTCATAAGGGACAGGTTCCATCCAGCTTTACAGAACTAGAATCGTTAGCAGGAGTTGGACATAAAACTGCATCAGTTATCATGAGCCAAGCATTTGGGCACCCAGCATTTCCAGTCGACACCCATATTCATCGTTTGGCAGCACGCTGGGGGCTTTCTTCAGGGAAAAACGTAGTTCAGACAGAGAAAGATTTGAAATTTATTTTTCCGATGGAAAATTGGCATAAATTACATCTACAAATCATATTTTTTGGAAGGGAATATTGTCCTGCTAGAAATCACGATTTATCTAATTGCAAAATTTGTGGATGGGCTGCAACAAAAAAGCGAATTAAAGAAGAAGCTTAGATTTCAAATCGTAATAGTGCAATAGCACCACCCAATCCTTCCAACTGTTTACCAGAATCATGTTCAGATGAACATTGCATTATTTCTGCACCAATGGTTTTTGCTTCCCTACAATATTCAGACCAAGTAAGGCCTCCAATTGTACGTTCATCATCCCTCAATAAATCAGCTAGTATCAAAATAGTTTCAATTGCACCCAGTTCCTTTGCCTTCAGTAAAACATCTTCTCCATAAGCAACTCCTTTTCCACGAGACATTCTCGAAAATGCATCCTCTAGAACTTGTATTTCATTCACCAATGCATGATTTTCTAAAATTTCCTTTGCTAACCCTTCTCTAAGTACTTCATTCGCTGCTGACCTTCCCCCCATACTTGTACCTACAGACATTAGAATTCTCTCACTTCCAGCAGTTTGTAATTTTCTTTTGAATACATCACGTGTCATCCCTGGACCACATATGACGACTGGAGTTTTCTCAGATAACTGCATTCCAATGTCATTTGCAGCTTTTGTTATGAAACCAGATCTTGCCTCTTCAGCAGAATCACTTCTCCCTTCGTATTTCCCCCCACCTCTTAATGTGAAAAGTGCAATCTCCCTTAATCCGTGTGAGGCTACTTCATAAAGAATTACTTCATCACTTTCAACAACAGCAATTGCTACATTTCCCTTATTGCTACTATTGAGCGCATCTTTCAATAATTGCTTATCTTCAGAAGGGAATCCACCCTCACAGGTTAATTCAATGTCTGAATTCTCTTTTACTAAATGTGTATGGTGACTCCCTTTGTCAATTTTTGCTTCGCGAATAATGCCATGTACCCTCACAACGTCACTAAATGTTTGAAACTCTACAGATTCAATTTCTAGAACAATCCACATTTTTTTCCTTTCAGCAGACTTTGCTCTTCCTCCTTCTATTCCACCTGTAGTTTGATCTCTTCTTTCCCCAAACATTCCAAGCAATCTTTTTGGGCGGCATAATTTGGAGAGTACCCACAAATCATCAGTACTACGGAGTCTAACTTTTACACTATCATCTGTTCTTTTCAGCATCTTCATGTTCTCACACTCAGCTGAAGACTCCAGTTAATTTTCCATCATCATCTATGTCCATATCTGTTGCAGCAGGGACCTTCGGTAATCCAGGCATTGTCATCATGTTACCCAATACTGCTACTATGAATCCAGCCCCCGCATTTAATCTGAATTCACGGATAGGTACTTCAAATGAAGTAGGAGCACCTAGTAATGATGGATCATGGCTGAATGAGTATTGTGTTTTTGCCATGCACACCGGTAAATTCTTGTAACCCCATGCTTCAATTGAATTCCATTGTTTGACTGCTTTTGTCATTATATTAAGTCCATCTGCCCCATACATCGTTGTAGCAATTTTTAGTGCTTTTTCCATTGCTGTAATGTTGCTGGAACATAATGGTTGAAATGGCCTTCCATTTGCTAAATGTGTTTCACATGCAACACTTACTGCTTTGGCTAATTCAACTCCGCCCTCACCACCTTTTGTATGTACTTCACTAATTACAACTTGTTCAGCACCGGCTTTCTTGCTACCTTCAATTATTGCTTGAATTTCTGCATCAGTATCGCTTTGGAATTTATTGACACTAACTACTACTGGAACCTTGAAGGAAGTCATGTTTGAAATATGTCTAGCAAGATTAGTCGAAACTCCTTCTGTCACAGCACCAACATCCTCTTTCTCCAATAGTTCTTTAGATGGACGAATACCTCCTTTTTCTCCAAATGCACCCCCGTGAAGTTTCATTGATCTGACTGTGACATTTACTACAACGCAATCAGGATTTTTTCCACTAGCTGGTGTTTTTATGTGCATGAACTTTTCAGCACCCATGTCTGAACCGAAACCAGCTTCAGTAACAACATAGTCGCAGCACGCTAATGCTAATTTGTCTCCAATAACACTTGAATTTCCATGAGCAATGTTTGCGAAAGGTCCGCAGTGAATAAATGCAGGGTTTCCTTCAAGTGTCTGGACTAAATTTGGTAAAAATGCCTGTCTTAAGAGTAAAGCCATTGCCCCTGCGGCACCAATTTGTTCTGCTTTTACAGGAGTGCCATTGCTTCTTTCACCTACTACTATCTCTCCCAGTCTTTTTCTTAAATCACTGTAATCCGATGCTAATGCCAGAATTGCCATTACTTCTGATGCTGCTGTAATGTCAAATCTATCTTCTCTTACGACACCGTTTTTTATACCCCCCATGCCTACTACAATTTGTCTTAATGTTCTATCATTGAGATCAATCACTCTTGGCCAATAAATCCTACTTGGATCCAAATCCTGTTCATTACCATGCATCATGTGATTGTCAATCATGTTAGATAGTAAATTATGTGCAGAAGTTACTGCATGTAAATCACCAGTGAAATGTAAATTAATTTCTTCCATGGGCAAGACCTGAGAATGACCACCACCCGCAGCACCCCCTTTTATTCCAAATACTGGACCCATTGATGGTTCTCTGATTACACAAGTTGCATCTTTCCCTATTACATTTAGTGCCTGAGTTAATCCAATCGTAGTTACTGTCTTTCCTTCACCAAATGGAGTAGGGTTTACACTTGTTACTAGAATTAGAAATCCCTGAGGATTTTTTAGTCTAGATTTAATGGCAGACCATCTTATTTTCGCCATACCATCGCCACATGGAATGAGCTCCTCAATACCTATACCTAACTTCCATGCAATCTCCTCTATTGGGAGTAATTTTGCCTCTTGGGCAATCTTAAGATCACTCTTCACAAGGTTACGGGTGCATGGGCAGTATTCAAGGCTTGACACTGTCTAGGTGGTACAGACATGGATTCTCGAGTAAGGTTCGCTGTTGCCGGAGAGCCAATTGGGCACTCACTTTCACCAGAACTTTTTGCATTAGTTGCGGAGCATTTGGGGCTAGATTGGGATATGCCTAGAAGAATTAGCACATCTACGTCTGAACTTTTGTTTACTCAACTTACTGAAGGTTTTCAAGTACCAGATTCCGAATTTGTAAGGTCAATTCAAGAGGTTACAAAAACTATCAAAAGTCCTTCTTCAAAATATATTCCTCACGGGGATACATATGTGAGTAGTGTGAACTCTCATTTATTTGATGAAATTGAAATGGATTGTTTTGTTTCAATTACATCTCCTTTGAAACATCAGTTTACTAGTAGCCCCATTAACTGTTTGAAATTGAAAAATAACGTCCCGGAATATTTCAATTCAGATGGTTTAGGGTTTGTATCTGTGGCAAGACACTTTGGGATATGTCCGGAAGACGGTAATGTCCTCGGTTTGAAAGGAGGGGGGTCTGCTGCTATAGCAACAGCACAGGCATGGAGGCAAGCCGGGGGGAAATTGAATTTGCATGAAGGGAGGCGGAAATTAGATTCAATATTTTACAATTTACAAGACAACGAAAAAGAGGATATTTTTGTAGATTACGACAATTCCACTATTGAATCAAATGCACTCACACTAAACTCACGATATGACGGAACTAGCATTGGTTCAATTGAGAACAATGTTCTCGATGGTACTTGGTTGTTGGTTGCACAACATCTAATCACTTGGAGTCATTTATTCCAGTTAAATTCAGAATTGCCTAGTATTGGTTTGTTAATGTCGAGGTTGGCAACTTTGTTAGATCAATAAATGTCCAACTATTATTATCTCACTCTACAATTATTGTTGCAGTCATACCACTATGGAATGCACAGTGATAAGTGTAAGTTCCAGCTTCAGTAAATGTGAACGTAAATGTGTCACCCGAATTTAAAGTCCCAGAATCAAAATTACCATTATCTGCAGTCACTGTGTGAGGCATACTACTCTCATTGTTTGTCCATATTATTGTATCACCAACATTTATTGTAATGGTTCCTGGATTGAAAGACATTCCACTAATGTCGATATAATGCGTCACATTTGAAGTGGTTTCGTTCCCGTCGGTGTTGTTGTTAAATACTGTGAATGGGTAATAAATATTCGAATTTGGACAATCATCATTCCATGAATTTTCAGGGCCACAGTTCAGAATAAATGCCTCGAAATAGAGTGTGATTACGGATCCATTTTCTACAGTCTCATTTATTGACAATTGCCAACCCATTTGGATTGTTGAATTATCCCCTATTACATACCACCAAATATCGTACAAGCCTGTAACTTCAGAAGAATCCGAGGTAGCGTTTATTCCCGGATACATAATAGCATCACTGCAAGTATTTACCAGATCTACTGTAATATAATGAGTCTGATTCATGGTTGCATTATCTAGGATTAGGCAATGTGCATTTCCAGTAGTAGTATTGTTTGTCGTAGTTTCATTTCCACCATTTGTAGTTTCATTTCCACCATTTGTAGTTTCATTTCCACCATCCGTGGTTTCATTTCCACCATTTGTAGTTTCATTTCCACCATCCGTGGTTTCGTTTCCACCATCCGTGGTTTCGTTTCCACCATTTGTAGTTTCATTTCCACCATCCGTGGTTTCGTTTCCATCATCAACTTCTCCACCATCACCGACGATTATTGTGCCAGTCATTGATGGATGGAA
>CAYSJV010000045.1:0-7724 GCA_964431435.1 uncultured Candidatus Poseidoniales archaeon | reverse complement strand
CATCAACTTCTCCACCATCACCGACGATTATTGTGCCAGTCATTGATGGATGGAAATCACATTTGTAAGTATATGTTCCATTGTCATCAAAAGTTACGGAATATGTTCCGCCATTTGACATTGTACCTGAATCAAAACTCCCATCATCCGCCGTAACTGTGTGTGGGGCGTTGTCTAAATTTGTCCATAGAATCGTGTCACCTACTGGGATTGTAATTTCGCTCACTGCGAAACTCATCCCATTGATGTCTATGGGATGTGTAAGAGGCCCTGTTGTTGTAGAATTATTTGCAGTAATATCTATTTCAGGAGGAACAGTAGTGATTGGTTCTTCAATAGCATCCGTTTCTTCTAAACATCCAGCAAGGGATGCGGTAAGCATCAAAAATATCATTGCAAAAGTTTTGTTGTTCATGGTTTTCCCCAAATGTACTATAATAAAAACCACTCGACAAAATGATACTACAGTGGTATATTTCCATGTTTACGAGGTGGTCGCCACTCTCTCTTTGATTTGAGTATTTTCAGGGCTCTAATCAGCCGATTTCGAGTTTCTTGGGGTTCAATTACATCATCAATCCATCCATTTCTTGCAGCAACATAAGGATCTCCGAATTTACGTTTATATTCGTCAACTAATGTGGAACGCACCTCTTCTTTTGCATCGTCTTCAGCTTCCTTAATTTCTCTTCTATGTATGATGTTGACTGCACCCTCTGCACCCATTACCGCAAGTTCAGCAGAGGGCCACGCAACATTGTAGTCTGATTGCAAGTGTTTGCATGACATTGCTAAATACGCCCCACCATATGCTTTTCTTGTGACTACAGTCATCATTGGTACAGTTGCTTCAGCATATGCGAATAGTAATTTAGCACCATGCCTGATTATCCCACCCCACTCTTGTACTACTCCTGGGAGGAACCCAGGTACATCTTCAAAGGTTAACAAAGGAATGTTGAATGCATCACAAGTACGAATAAATCTTGCTGCTTTTACAGAAGCATCGATATCAAGACACCCCGCCAATACTTTTGGTTGATTTGCAATAACTCCCACAGGCATTCCATCCAATCTTGCAAATCCAATTAGAATATTTTCAGCATATGAATCGAATACTTCCATGAAGAATCCATCATCTACAACTTCCTCAATTATTTCAACCATGTCATATGGTTTGTTTGGATTATCTGGTATGAACTCTTTGAGAATCTCATTGACTCTATCCATGGGGTCTCCTGATGGTGAAATAGGCGCCTCAGCCATACAATGATCTGGCATAAAACTAAGGAGGTCAGCTACCAATTCCATTCCCTCTTCTTCATCGTCAGCAACTAAACACGCAACACCTGATCTACTGGCATGAAGGCTTGCCCCTCCCAGCCCATTTGCATCTAATTCACCTTCAATTACTTCTGGCGTTTCTAATGGGCTTGACAAAAACATCTGTCCATTTTTATCACCTAGTATTGTGAAATCTGATAATCCTGCACATAGGGCAGATGCTCCAGCGACTGAACCTAAAACGACACTAATCATCGGTATTTTTCCACTGCATTGGACCAATCTATCCATTAACTCACCTGTGCCTCCAAGTGCTGTAACTCCTTCGTGCGCACGTTGACCTCCACCATCCCATATCCCCACTAGTGGGGCTCTTGCTCTGTTGGCCATATCTACAATCTTTGCAATTTTCTTTGCATGCATTTCTCCCATACTTCCACCATGTATACTAAAGTCCTGTGCAAAGCAATACACCCTTCTTTGATTGATGGTCCCATACCCTGCAACCACACCATCTCCAAGGTGGTGGTGTAAGAACATGTTGTGATCTGTATTTCTATGTGTTACAAAAGTATCTAATTCAACGAATGTATCTTGATCTAGTAACATATCAATTCTTTCTCTTGCAGTCTTCATTCCAGATGCTCTCATTGCATCAATTTTGGCCCTTCCGCCACCTGCTTTGGCCTGTTGTGAAAGATATTTTAAATCCTCAAATCTTTCTTCGTGTGAAGAACTATCTTGACTTTTACTCATTCTATTCAATGTTGTGAAATTGTAGACGGCTATTCACTCAATCGGTAAAATCGGCTATTTATTGCATATTTTATTTGGCAATTTTCCAATTGGAAATTTAATTTTTCAATTGTAAAAATCAACATTTATTATTGTTTGAGCGAGATTGGATTTTCGCCAGTTAAATTTTTGGGCCAATTTTGCTTAACCCATTCATTACGATCATTGTTGTCAGGTATATTCGAGAGTAACCAATGTAATTTCACAGATGCTGTTTCAAGGGAATTAGTAGTTTGTTGTCCTATTATGCCAATTTCTTGTTGATCACGACCCTTAGAATATACATCCATATTCACAGGTCCATTAATACATTGTGTGGTCATTACTGCAATTCCACCTTTAGAAATATATGATTTAATTGCATCTGATAGTTCTATATTTTCTGGAGCATCACCTAGTGGATTTTCTATTGGCAAGTGGCCTAGCCCTGTTCCTGCAATAATTACCCCCTCGTATCCTGTATTCATTGCATGAGTGACCATGTCAGCGTTTAGATGCGGACCTGCAACTAATTGTGCAATTTTTATATTCACATCATAATATGTGGGAGTTTCACAAACTGCCCTATTGCTTTTTATTGATGAATAAGAAGCATTCATTTCAATTTGAACATTATTTCTGTCAACAGATAAATATGCTAGCGGTTCTGTATTTATTGTTTGAAATGCCCCTCTTTTTGTAGAGTGGTTTTTCCTTGAATTTGTTCCAGCCATTACTGCACATTTACCGTCACTTGAATCAGCATGCATAATTATGACTGATGTATCGCCCATTTCTCCAGAATTCACTGGTCCATTTGCAGCCCAATGGACTGCAGCAAGTAGATTTTCACCAGCATCTGATGAACCCCTATCACTTGATCTTTGAGAGCCAGTAAATACAATCCTACCAGGTGCTTTTTCACCTCCACCACTCCAAGCAAAGGCAAGTGCTGCTGCAGAGATATGCATGGTATCTGTGCCATGTGCTACTACTACCCCTTTGGATCCACTATCGAATGCTAATTTGGTTGCTTCAATCATCTTGTTCCAATGTTGTGGTCGAATATCATCCGACCACATATTACCAAGCTTTACCGTATTTATTCTTGCAATATCTCCTAACTCAGGATTAGCTGAAAGTAATTCACCCGGTTCAAACCTAGCGACAACTGCACCTGTATCATAATCCACCTTGCTTGCTATAGTACCTCCTGTATGTATTATGGTGATTAGAGGTAAGTTTTCAGAACTTTGTACAACATTTTCAGTCGTTTTACCATCATCTGCTTTTGGTTCATTTAGAACATTGACCTCTACAATCATTGATTCTTGATATGTAACATTGTACCCATTCACTAGTTTGAGTGTAATATATCCCTCTACAGTTGGCGGTAATACCATTCCCTCTTGTGAAATTTCACCCGACCATGTATTGCATCGTATACGAACGGTTGAACCAACTGTCACTTTTTTCATCTGTATCTAGTTGGGCCATGACAAGCCATCACATCAATAATGCGTATGATTTACCTTACTTTCATTGATAATTCAGTTATGGTGCCGGGAGCGGGACTTGAACCCGCGACCTTCGGATGTCTCAGGCATCTCGAAGGGGCATCAACGCAAACTAAGCCATCTGGCTACCCTATGAGTCCGACGCGCTACCAACTACGCCACCCCGGCGATTGATTTTGGGACTTAGGACTTTGATTTGAAGGGTGCGGTCGCAATTCATCAAAGCATTGGGAATCTACAAATAAAAAGCATCTCAATCGGTGGGTTCAATTTGTAAGAGTTTGTCCGCCCCCCAATGGACTTCAAAACTGCGATGGCTGCAGCCCGAGCTGAAGCCGAATCTAGGAGGAAGACGGGGAAGCCAGATGAAGGTAAAGAGAAGCGACGTTCTAGATCAGGTCCAGACATGGGATTAGAGTCATTTGATCCTGCAAAATATGTTTCGAAAGAAAAAGCGGAAACAGCTTCTATGTGGCTTGTTTTAGCATTTTCAATCACAGTATCTCTCTTGATGAGATTTGTATTCATGCCAGGTTTATCTTCAGATGATAATATCTTGTGGCTTTTACCACTTATGCTTGTATTTGTATTACCTTCACTGCATAGAACAGTGATGCCTGAAGGATTTAAGGAGCATTATACAAAAGGAACTTGGTTCAAAGCTAGTTTTCTTCACACTTTTACATGGCTCGCTGTAACATTTTTGTTAGTTAACCCACCATTAGGAGATATTGGTGCACCTACTGTGGCAGAGAGTTGGGTAATTGTAGTCGATGATGGAAGTGGGAATTTGGTTTACCCTGCAAACGAAAGTAGCTATAATGTAATTCTGACAACATCTACAGAAGGTATGGATGAAGGAAATACCGCTTGGTTACTATTTGCTGTGAGGGATAATCTTGATACTTCAAATGTGGATATTTCTGTTCAAATTTCAGATGGTATTAATTCATCAACTCTAAATTCAAGTAGTTCCGATTTCTCAACGGTAACAGATTCAGAATTTAACTCAACTTGGATCAGTAAATTGAAATCCGAAGATAGAAAGGAGGATTTAGGGATTGCAGTAAATTTGGGAAGCCTTTCTGTAGGTGAATGGGATGTCAAAGTTACACTATCTGAACAAGGTAAACCTTGGGTTAATACATCTCCCACTTATTCATGGAAGGTAATTGTTAAACAAGCAGACTGACTTATTTTAATGCTAAAACATCAGCATATTCTGCGTTAATTTGTTGACATAGCATGGCAGTCATATTTTTTATTCTGCATAGTTTTGTACTTTTTGAGACATTTCTTTCTGTAATTTTTCTTACTATCGGTCCAAAAACAGTCCAACCTGCTATATCAATTACCATATTTTTTATCATTTTTCCATCCATAATAATTCCATCCTAATTCAAGTGATTGGATTTCCACTCTATTTGTTTTCTTAGAGAGGTATTCAAATTCTGAAAGTGAATTTAACTTTCAAGAACTTGACATATTTTAGCAGTTAGAGCATCTAGTTGCAATACTTCTCCACCGCCTTCTACTAGACGGAAATCAATTTCTGCCATAAGTTCGGTTAGGAATAATTTCTTTTCATCGGTTAGAAAATCAGCACTGTACAATTCCTTATGTAACTGATTGACAAAATCAGTTCCTGCTAATCCATACATGTCTAGCATGTCCCTAAGTCTTCTTCTCGCTGCATGGAATCCATCTTCTCTACAAGCCAGTAAGTATTGATGTAAACTTTCAGGAGGTGCTGTTGCTGTAGTTTCATAAATAAGTTCTCGAGTTAGGTTTTTATCAATAGTAGCAGCAACTTGTAATGCGGTTATGGCCTTTCGTAAATCACCCTGAGATACGTCAACTATTGCGTTGCAAGATTCATCATCCATATTTACTCCTTCTTCTTTTGCAACTTTCTTAATTTGATCTCTAACATCAATAACAGGTAATGGTCTAAATCTGAATACTGCGCATCTAGATTGTATAGGTTCAATTACTTTTGAGGAATAGTTACAAGATAGTATGAATCTACATGTTTGGGCATACTGCTCCATTATCCTACGTAATGCACCTTGTGCATCATTAGTCAGTGCATCAGCTTCATCTAAAAAAATTACTTTAAAATCAGCATCACCATATGGTGTAGTTCTGGCAAATTGCTTAACTTTATTACGAATATTTTCCAACTTACGCTCATCGCTCGCATTCATTTCTAAGAGGTTTCCACTGAAATTATCTCCAAATATATCTTTTGTTAAAGCGAGGGCGGCAGTAGTTTTTCCTGTCCCAGGTGGTCCTGCAAAAAGTAGGTGTGGAAATGATTTGTTAGATGCATATTTTATGAGCCTATTTATGACAGCAGCTTGCCCTTTTATTTCATTCACAGACTTTGGCCTGTGCTTCTCAACCCACAACTCGTTCATCTAACCCGTATGTTTGCTACCGTCGCGGTTCCTTGAACATTGTCATTGTAGGAAAAAACAAAATTTGCTGATTTTTGTACAAAATTCTGTAACTCGTTTGGCCGTACACTTGATGACCTACCCCCTTGTGTGCATAGCACGGGTGCTACAGTTGCGGGTATTTACAATTGGAATATCTATCGTATTACTAATGATGAATTTGTGTATGATACAACCTATTTTTTTTGAGTATTCAGATAATCAATTGACTGATGAAGTTCCTCCAGTAATGTATCCAGCAGGCATTACATCAACCATATCTATTTCTCCTGCAGAACCAATTATAATCGCAGCCGACAGTCAAATACAATTTTCAGCAACTATGACAGATTCGAATGGTGATTTGGTTTCAGGAAACCCAATGTGGTGGACTTCAGGCGGTTCCATAGACGCAGGTGGATTATATACACCTCAATTGGTTGGCAATTGGACCGTTTCAGCAGAGTCCGACGGTGTTAATGAAAGTGTTTCCATAACTGTGATTGCAGGCCAACCAACTCAACTTTTCGTGACTCCTGAATTAGCAACCATTACAGTTGATGAAACGTTACAATTGGAATCACAAATAGTAGATGTAAAAGGAAATAATGTGAGTGGTGAAATAGTTTCTTGGACAGTTTCAAACGGTACATTAAATGAATCTAATGTATATCACCCTTGGAATATAGGTGTTCAAACAATTGATGCTTGGTGGAATGGGCAATCCATTACCATAACAATAACAGTAAATCCCGGATCAGCAACAACTCTTGAGATCCCGTATGGAATGACTGCATTAACTGGTGTACCATTTATGATAACTCCAAATTGCTTCGATTCAAGAGGGAATTCTTTGCCACTTTCTGCAGCGGGAACTCTCATTTGGGATATTGAGCACGGCTTCCTTAATGAGGCAGAGCGTAATTATACCGCTAGTACTGTAGGAATATGGAATATAACAGTTAATTCAACATCAGGTGCATTTGGAACAGGTCAAATTGAGGTTGTATCAAGTACTCCAGTCAGTATTACATTGATTGGTCCTGAAGATCCAGTTCCGGCGGATAAAGCCGTCGAATTGACTGTAATGGGTAATGATGCATATGGTAATACAAACCCAGTGCAAGTACCACTGTCGAGCTGGACAGCATCTAATGGCCATTTCATTAATGGTGTTAATGGAACTGAGTGGCTACCTTCTAATGAAGGCACATGGATGATTACGGTAACTATTGGACAGATGACTTCTTCAATAGAAATTGAAGTGATACATGGAGGTATTAATTATGTTAGAATTGAATCCGATGATAACCGAATTAGTTCAGATGAAACATTATTACTTTCATTTATGGCAGTCGATTCTCGGGGTAATACGTGGGCAATACAAGGCAATTGGTCTATGGAAAACACTCAGGCAGTTGATTGGTTAATTGAATCTGGCGAAACTGCTATTTTTTCTCCCGGTACTTCTTCATTAGGAAATTGGGTGATTATTGCAGAATGGTTTTCTCCCGAAGATAATGAACTTTTTTCTGCAACAATTGAAGTTGAAGTAGTAGCCGGACAATTGAGTTATATTCTTCTTGATGGTCACGGACAAACAATTAATTCAGATGAGCAACTTGATATTAATCCACGCGGGTTTGACATAGATGGGAATTTAATTCCAGGAATTTCACTCAATTGGAGCATTAATGGAATAGACGCAACT
>CAYSJV010000044.1:0-15006 GCA_964431435.1 uncultured Candidatus Poseidoniales archaeon | reverse complement strand
CTAGTTTGCAATGGCAAACCCTAGATACTTTTGTAGGTACAGGACCTATAGCTACTGCGGCAAATCCGCATATACCTTTTCAAGTGTCACATGTTTTACCTGCAAATGCATACCATACCGACTTTGTTTTGAGGTTCCATCACGTTTATGGCACAAGTAATGCTTTTGATTGGTGGTTTGTAGATGACGTGATAATTACTAAACCAGGGAATATGGGTAATTGGACCTCACCAGAATTTGGCCCAGATGCAATTGGTAACTATCAATCCGTCCCAGGTCCCTATGGATTAGTTAGTATTGATTCATCTGTTCCAACAGGATCCACACTCAATTGGTCAGTATTGGATGCAAATACCATGACACCAATTTCTGGTTATGAAAATTTGAAATCAATTTGGGCAAATTTGGGGCCAATAGATTGGGAAGAACACCCTAAACTAAGATTGCACTTAGAACTTGTAAAAGGTGAAAGTAGCATAGGTCCAGTTACGATTCATGGAGTTCATGTACAAGGTAGGATTGTTGATTCATTTGACAGAAACCCTGGTGATTTTGGATATGAAGGAAGTTGTTGGACTTACGACCCAGGAGGAAAAGTAGTTGGTTCAGGTGGTTGCGAATTTATAACCCCCATATACTATACAAATAGGCCAATTAGTGAATTAATTTCGTCAGTTATAGGCACAGGAGTTGAATGGACATATCGAGTTGTGAATAGCCCCAATCCACCTGGTTCGCCTACCGGTTCTGCTTCGTGGAATGCACCTACTGGTAGTACAACTGATATTTGGGATACAGAAGGAGCAGTTCGGGGAATGCAATTCAGATTTACAGGAACGAATTCTTGGGAACTTGAAAAATTCCATTTTGATTTGAGAGGGGGAGGATTACCTGAAGGATTTGGATTTGATGCAAATGATGATAATCATTTCGAATGGGGATTAGTCGACCCTGCCATAGGCCCATGGGGTTGGCAGAATAGATTGTCTAATGGTAAATTGTCGCATTCAATTACATACACAACGCCTTCAACGCAAGTTGTGAATCTTTGGATTCCTGAAGATGGGTTGGATTCATTTGGTTTCGATTTGTCTACATCATCTAATGCAACAGATGTCGAATGGACTGTTATTGCCGGTTCTACAAGTGTAGCACAAGGTAATGTTGGAGATATTAGTATTGATGACAATAAACGAGAAAATATAATCCTTGACACAGACCAATTGGATATTTTAAACAATAGTTTGTCAGGATTAGTTTATGTTCATCAAGTACAGGATTTCAATCATGTAATGATATCAATTCAATTGACAGCCACATCCGGGGTTTTGACAATAGATGGAATTTTAGGAACTTATTCACCCAGCGTCACTCTCACATTTGGAGCATGGGATTCTTTGATTCAAAATTTGAATACAGATTTAGCTTTTGCAGCACCTAGTGATGGATACAGATCAGTAGCAATACCTGTGAAAATGGCTTTACCTGGAGCCGTAAGAATAACTTTAACCGCTATAACCAGTACATCAGGAGTTTCGACAGATACCATTACTGCAACTGGAATAAACGGGGAGACATTAACCCCCTCTCAGGGTTGGATCGAGGTTACAGCTCAACATACTACCACATTAGTTGCAGATAGAGTGCAATTAGATATTTTTGCAACCAATAATTATGCAACATTTGAATGGCCAGTTTCAGGTGGTGCACCTACATCTACGGGGACATCTCATGGAGATGTAGAGTGGCATCCAAGTACGCCATTCTCCGTTTCATTAACCAATACCGGTCAAGATATAGAGAGCATATTTAAATTCAGACTGAGCCCAAATTGGGATGATGAAGATGAGTTACAAATCAGAGCTAGATTAGTAACTACAGAGGGCGTTAGAAGTATTCCAGAAGTGCTATTCTTCGGCAATGGGGCAGCACAGGGTGTAGAAAATGATGTTGTAGTCAATAAATGGGATTTCATTAATGATATAGGTAATGTAATACCTTCATTTTCTTCATATCTCAAATCAGGCACAGAAGTTAGCGTTTCAGCAGAGGTTGGATTTCAAGATGTAAATACAAATGATGCACCCCGTAGTGGTGATGTTCAGGCAACACTGTTTGCAAATGGAGTGTCAGTTGGAACAACAACAACCGTAAATACCAATTTAATGAATTTCACATATCTAGTACCTATGACTGATGAAGAGATAACTTTCTCATTGGACATTTTACCTCTTGTAGGCGGAGATAATGCTACGACAATTAATCTTTCAAGAACCTTTAGAGCAGATTCATTATCACCTATGGTAATTGCTTCAAATGTTGAAAAGTATGATCACAGGAGCCCAGTTCCAAATCAAGTAATCACAGTAGATGTATACGATCGTCCAGTTCTTCCAACTGACATTAAAGCAATGATTTGGCAAGAATGGAATGATGATTCTAATCAAGATGGAGTGCCAGATTCTGAAGAATTTTGGGAAAAATCGTTTAATTTCCCCTCGAATTTAGATGCAGTTCAAGGAACTTATAGTTTGATTCTTGATGATTCCGGAGCTGCAGAAGGAGATTTAGTTGCAGGATATGTAATTGGTTCAGATGCTGCAGGAAATATTTTGGAACAAGGTGGAAGTGATTTACAGGGAGATCAGTTATTCACATATCAACTCAAGGCTGATGGAGCACCAATAATAGATAGTGAAAATAATGCAGAATGGGTTGGTGGACAAAAAGTATGGCTCCATCCTAGACTTGGTTATGAGCTCATGATACCAGTTATGGAACCAAATGGTGTTAGTGACATCAAGCAAATAACTCTACAACTAGCATCAAATTCAAATTATGACAAATTGGAAATAATTTGGAATGGGTCTAGCCAGCAATGTAGTGCAGAAAGCACAAATGTTGAGTTAGACTCTTGCGGAGTTTATTCTGCATCTGGACCTTTAACACAGTTCACCTCAGATTTAGAACTTAGAGTTAGTTTCACACTCAGTTGGAATATGCCAGATGAAGGAGATTTAAGGCATACACCTTCTGTGGAAATAATGGATAGATCTGAAAGTACAGATTATCTAGAATTACAAAGCATGCGCTGGAAATATAGTGAAGATATTTACATTAAATCTAGCGACATGGAATTAGAAATACAAGATGGCGCATATTCACCAGATGGTGCATGGGTTTCCCCTGGAAGTCTGATAACTGTTTCAGGTAAAGTCAGGTATTCAACCACTGATACTCTAGTTCAGGATGAATTTTATTTGGATGTAAGTTTGTCTAGTATGACTGATACAACCACCACTTCAAATGGTACCTTTTCAGTTTCAATCAATGCACCGAATGACCCTGGTCCATACCCACTAAGTTGGTCATTGTTCAATCTTCCATTGCCAGATATTGATGTTACCTCTTACTCTACTGCAACATTTTGGATTACAGTTGATGGATCAGGGCCTGTGCCAGTATCCGTTTCTGCCCCTCGAGCTGGGGATGAGTTGCAAATTGCAGATTTAAATCAACTGAATATTGAACTTACTATTACAGAAATTGAAGCATTTGATTTAGATGCTTTCGATCTAAATTGGAAGGTGACAGTTGATGGATCTGAATCATTAATACCAACTGCTCAAGGCACAATCGACCTCACTATACCTTCAGGACAGACATCAGGCACTGTTGTTGCAGTAGCCACTTTAGACCTTGCATCTAACTTAAATGAGGATCATTATTTTGATGCATCAACATTTTCGATTTGGATTACTGGATACGATAAATCTGGAAACCCTGTACAATCTTCAGAAGCATTTAACTCAAACACGATGCCATTTGCATCTTGGCCAATCCATCAACTACAATCTATCTTTGAAATGGATACACCAGATATTGATTACCATCTTACAACCACAAAGGCTTACCAGAATGATGTGCTTACCGTTACAACAAATTTACACAACACAGGAGATGCAGAAGGTACAACAATTGTCTACTTTTATGAAAATGATCAAAATGCAAATCGTGTAAGATTAGGACAAACTGAAGTAACTGTTAGCCCAGGTGGGTTTGAGGTTATTACAGTAGATTGGCAACCAACACAAATTGGTTTGAATCGTATAGAAGTTACATGGGATAACGGAGAATCTGTTTATGGATCTTATATTGATGTAGTACCACCAAAAAGCACTGGTTTTTCTGCAGTGGTTGAAGGTGTAGATCCTGCAATAGTTGCAGTATTTGGGGTGTTAATATTATTCATTGCAGTATTAGTTGGAGTGATATTAAGAAGGAACACCGGAGATACAGATTATGATTATTGGGATTCTGAAGATGAAGATGAAGAGATGGCAGATCAAACTACTGAAGTTCTAAGCAATATGAGAGACAATGTTTTGGAACCTGAACCAACAAAAGCACCAGCATCACCACCTGAGGGTAAATATGGCCGAACAGATGATGACCCATATGGTACTGCTAAGAAATCGGTTGAAGAGCCTGATTACGACACTAATAAATGGTGGAAAGATGAACATGGCCAGTGGTGGGAGAAAGCCGATGATGGTACTTGGTGGCATCAAGATGATGATGGTCAATGGCATCAATTAGATGGCTATTCTTGAACTAATGAACAAGTAACCGATGTTGCTTTGGTCTACCTTTGTCTCGGCAGTACATGGCTAGTGTTATTGCGCTACTCCAGTTGAATCCGACAGTAGGCGATTTGGAAGGTAATAAGGCACTAATTGAAAACGCCTGCAAAATCGCACACAAGTCCGGAGCAACTCTTGCTGTAACATCTGAACTGGCAATTTCAGGATATCCTCCTCGTGATTTATTACTGCAAGATGGTTTTTCACAAGCTTGTTTAGAGGCCTGTGCTAGTTTAAATCTAGAAATTCCATTGTTGATAGGTACTCCAGTTAGGGCTGAAAAAGGTCTACCTTACAATGGTGCAATTTTATTACAAAAAGGAGAATCTAATGTTATAGCAAAGAAATTATTGTTACCTACATATGATGTGTTTGATGAAGCAAGATATTTCAATTCAGGTGACGCTATTTCAACTACTATTCTAGATGGATGCAAAATAGGTGTTACAATATGTGAAGATGCATGGCAAAATGCAGGGCAAGTCCCATCAAATTATCCGAGGGATCCCATTAAAGAACTTGCAGCTGAGAGCAATTTAGAATTTGTTGTCAATCTATCATCCTCACCGTATCATTCAACCAAAGATAGGCTAAGGATTGATGTTGCTAAATGTGCATCAAAAACATTAGATTTGCCATTTTTGCTTGCGAATCAATATGGTGGGAATGATGACCTCCTATTTGATGGAAGAAGTTTAGCTGCCTGGCCAGACGGCACTATTATTCAAGCACCTGCTTGGACAGAAGGGGTGTTAATCGTAAGGTTGGAAAGTCCTAACTCTTCTGAATGGATATCTCTCGATAATTCTGCAAAAGACATTAAGAACGATTTCAGTACAGACGAATCTTCAGTAAATTTAGATATGCTAGAAGCAATAACAGTTGGTTTGAGAGATTATTGTTCAAAAAGTGGATTGAATAAAGTAGTGTTGGGACTTTCAGGAGGAATAGATAGTGCTGTAGCAGCCTGTATTGCATCTAGAGCATTGGGACCTGAAAATGTACTTGGAATTTCAATGCCGAGTAGACATTCTTCACAACATAGCATGGATGATGCAAAATTTACAGCAGACGCTTTGGAATGTGAATATATGGTGATTGATTTAGAAGATTTACATCAAGCAGGGGAAAAAACTTTGCAGAACGAATTAAGTTCAGGAAACCCAGTAGCTGGAGAAAACATTCAAGCGCGTTTACGAGGACTTATTGTGATGGGTATTGCAAATGCAAGAGGTGCGATGGCTATAGCAACTGGGAACAAGTCCGAATTAGCACAAGGATATTGCACACTATACGGCGATATGGCAGGAGGATATGCACCCATTGGAGATTTGTATAAGACAGAAGTGTATGCGGTAGCAAATGCCATTAATTCAGAGGCAAGGTTACTTAGAAACAATCCTCCAATCTCTGAATCAACATTGACTAAACCTCCCTCTGCTGAACTTGCACCAAATCAAACAGATCAAGATACTTTACCCGAATACGAATTATTGGACAGAATCTTAAGATGCCATATCGAGGAATTAATGGATGAATCTGCAATTGTTTCAAGAGGTTTTGAAGAATCGTTAGTAAGAGATGTGCTATCTCGTCTTGAAAGAAATGAGCACAAAAGATGGCAAATGCCACCAGCACCTAGAGTCTCTGAAAGAGCATTTGGACAAGGTTGGAGACAACCACTTGCAGCAAAGAGAGATTGGAAATAACCAACTTCATATTTTTCAACAGAGGTTATACAGTTCTTCCCTTTCCCCCATATTGTGGAACTATCTTCGGATCAGCAGGCAATGCTCTCAGGTTCATTAGGACCAACCAAACAGAAAGCAATACGACTCTTGATCGATTTAGGAGATGCGGCAGGTGCAACTGAATTAATTCCAATCACACATGCCCATGTTTCAGGAGTTTCACCCCTTACGGGTGGTCATGGACTTCGTAGGTTTCTTTCTGATTTAGCATCGGATGAACTTGGAAAAGTATCTATTGTCACTACATTAAACTCAGCAGGTTGTGATTCAGACAAGTACGAGGATATGCAAATTTCAGAACAAGATTTTTTAGAACATCATTTTGAAATTGTATCTGCATATGAAAAACTAGGTGTTACAATGACGCTATCTTGCACACCTTATGATACAGATGAAAAACTCCAAGGTATGGCTTCTTGGGCGGAATCCAATGCGATTTGTTTTGCGAATTCGTATTCAGGTTTAATCACAAATAGGGAATCAGGATTGTCAGCATTATGTTCAGCAATAACTGGATATACCCCCTACTATGGATTGTTGATGCCAGAAAATAGAATACCAAATGTACTAGTTAAAGTAAGAGCAAATATGAATGACAGAGTGGATTATTCTATGTTTGCTGATTGGATTGGCAGACAAATAGAATCATCCTGGGAGTTACCTTGGGGTTTAATTCCTCAAATAACAGGATTGTCTAAAGAAATAAGTTTCGATTGTCGTAAAGCTATGAGTGCATCAGCGGCAAATTTTGGATGTGCCTTACTTTACATAGAAGACTCTTACAATTCACCGGTTGGTGATAATCATTCTTGGCAAGGTACTCTTGAATTCACTCAAGAAGACTTAGAACACATGAGGAGTATTTTTGAGCCCAAACATAAAGTGGATTTAGTTACAATTGGGTGCCCTCAAGCATCTTATGCAGAAGTTGAAGAATGTGCCAAGATTTGTAAAGAAATTAATTCCAGTGGATTACATATTCCAGATGAAAGGTTATGGGTGTTTACCTCGAGAACTACTTATCAAAAAGCCGAGGATTCAGGGTTAGTTGCCATTATCCAAAATGCAGGGGGTTTAGTGTTGAAAGATACTTGTCCAGAAGTCGTACCGTACAACAAAGAGAGGTTCAAGCATATATTGACTAACTCTATGAAGGCAGAGCATTATCTTAGTAGTGGTCTCAATAGTATGCCTACTTCTGTTAGTGATTTACACACATGTATTGATCATGCATTATACCCAAACAAATTATCCACTTCAATTAATGCAATAGATGAAAATAACCATTTAGATCTTTCAAAAAATTCACTACAGAGATATCAATCTGGTGAGTTGAGTGTCATTGGTAAAGGTGTACCTAGTCAAGATGAATGGAATGTTAGGAAAACAGCGTTAGTTACTGATGTACCCATTACCTTCCTAGGTTATGTAAACAGAGATACTGGTGTTATTGAGGAAAAGGGTCATCCTTTGGATGGAATGGCTATAAAAGATACAATTTTGATATTCCCAAGAGGCTCTGGAAGTAGTGTGGCACCATATGTTTTGATGGGATTAATTTACACTGGAAAAGGTCCAGTCGCAGTAGTGAACAGTGAGATAGATCAACAAACATTGCCCGCTTGTAGTTTACTCGGAGTTCCTTATGCACACTCATTCAACATAGACCCCTGTTTGTCGATTAATTCAGGTGATTTAGTGGAGATGAAATTAAAAGACGGGATTGTGAATCTCAACGTAATTCAGCGAGTTAGCGATTCATAATTAGGTAAAACATATTGGCCATTGCTTATCGGTGTCTCAAACCAGATGACGGATTGTCCCGCATGTGGTTTTGAATTCGAGGCAGAACCTCGAGTGTGTTCCAAGTGTGAACATCTAATTAGAGAAAAAATAAATCCAGTCCCATCTGTCATGGAATTACAGGATTTAAGTGAAGAGCAATTGAGGAAAGTTGCAGAAACTCACGAAATATCTGGATATAGGAGATTATCCTACAAGGGATTATTGCATTCACTAAATAATCAAAGAATAGAAGATGAAGAGTCCGATGCTAGAAGAAACAGAATTCCTCGTCTAAAATTAGATTTTAATCAAGCGATTAGCCAGAAAAGAATGGATAGGGCAAAACAACTCCTACATAATTTAATTCAGATTGGTGCAGATGGTCTAGATGAATGGCAATTCAAATTCGAAAAAGAAGACCTTTTGATTAAACTTGATGATGTTAATTCATCTAAAGAATTACCTGAAACTGCATTTTATTTTGATGATGAGGAGGTTAAAGAAAAATTAGCGAAAGTAAAAGATTTCTTTGAACGTAGGGAATCCCTCATATCTAGGATTGAAAATTCCAACGCCCCATCTGAAATTACTGAAGAAATGATTTATTGCGATGATGAGGAAGTATCAAAATTTGCAAGATCAACAAGATTGACATTAATTGGTGAAAAGAAGGAGAAGGCTGCTTTGGCATTGTCTGCACGCAAAGTAAGAAAAGCAAGAAAAAGTGCAAAACTCAAGTTAAAGAATGCTAATACTCCTGGTGGAATTTCTGAAGAATTATTAAGTCATGAGGACAGCATGATTCGAGATCTTGCAAATTCTAGATTGCATGTTCTTAAATCAAGAGCAAATCTAATCGGAAAAATCACATCTGCTAGTAAACCGCATGAAATACCCGAATTAGCGTTAAAAAGTGATGATTCAAAGTTGAAGAAATTAGCCAAAGAGCGTCTCCAATCATTATTGTATCAGGAAAAACAGGAATTACTTTTAAGAATTTTAAAATGTAATAAAGTGAGCAGGTTACCTTCTAAAGCTAGAAAACATTCAGATTCTAAAATAAGGGAGGCTTATGAAAATAGAATCACACACATCCGTTTTGTTAATAGAACAATTAAATCAATTGAAGTCGCACTTGATTATGCACAACTTGAAGAAATATTGATACACGCACCACTTTCTGATTTGATAGATAAAGCAGTCTCTATGAAAAAAGAAGAATTAGAGCAAATGCCAGCATTGCTCAAGCACCATAGATTATTTTATCGGATTGCATTTTCTTTCTTATTTGTCTCTACAATGATATTTGCATTTTTACAAATTCTTCCAATAGTTGGATACCTCATAATTTCATTTATCGTAGTATATTGGAGTAAGTTTTCGGCTCTTACTAGAATTCACAACTGGAGGTTTGACTATCAAAATCAACAAGATCAATCGATATCTGAAACAATAGAACGTGAAATTGCAGATATAGATTCAGCATTAATGTCGGATTTGAAAGTAGGTGATTCGGTAACTGTTGATTATCTTGGAAAACAGTATGAAGGAACCATTCTTGAAATCACAGGCTCCAAGAGAGTGATGGTCCGAAATGAAGACACTGAACGTATAATCTCAGTTCCTACATATGCATTATATTATTCTTCGATGGACAATGCAAAGTCTTGAATTAATTTTTATCCTCGGCTATATTTTCAAGCCAATCATCTAATTCACCTTCTTGTACTTCTTTAATTGCATACTCAGTAAAGTCACGGTAATTTATCCATTTCACAATTTCTTCTTTCAATTCAGCCGACATATTTTCTTCAAGGCGTACATTTTTTCTTTTAATTGAATCGTCAGCATAGGTCACACACATCTCCAAAAATTTGGTTATGGCAGTCCTTACTTCTTCTTTATCCATAAATGTCACCTAACGGCTAATCTCTTGCAGCAACTTTTCCACATGCCCCTTTGACTTAACATTATATTTTGCATACAGAATTATGCCGTTGTTATCAATGACAAATGTTGACCTTACAGTTCCCATGTATGTTCGCCCATAGTTTGATTTTTCTCGCCATGTTCCATATGTGGCATGTAATTCGACATCTGTATCTAGCAACAATGGGAAATTCAAATCATATTTTTCTACAAATTTTTTATGACTGTTTTCTGAATCTTTACTGACCCCTAATACCACATACTCAGAATTATCTAGTTGCTTCATATTATCTCTAAAGTCACAAGCTTGTACAGTACATCCAGGTGTACTGTCCTTAGGATAAAAATAGAGTATTACCCCCTTTCCATCATTCAATATGTTTTCCAATGTGTGGGTATTCCCATTATGATCTAAACATGAAAATCCAGGTGCTTTTTGCCCTACTTCCAATGTGATTACTTCGCCCATGTTGTATCGAGCCTCGACCATCATTGTAGTTTTTTGTGTGTACAAAGAGTTCAATAATCACGCTAATTCTGGTTGTAATGTGAGAATCATAACTGCGAAGGCTCCTGTGCGGCTAGATTTGGCTGGAGGTTGGACTGATGTTCCTCCTTTCACTCATGACTCAGGGGGAGAGGTAGTCAATATTGCAATTAACAAATATGCTCATTGTGAGTTTAAAATTGATGATACTGGAAGGTTATCTGCAAACTACTACACAGATGTCCCTGTTGGATCTGGGTTGGGAACGAGTTCTGCAATGAATGTTGCCTTGATGTCTTGTATAAAGGCGGGAGAATTAGGGGATGAAGACATTGCTCATTTAGCTCATGATTTTGAAAACTTGATTGGAAATAGGGTGGGAAGACAAGATCAATGGGCTAGTGCACACGGTGGCATTCAACATCTTTTATTCATTGGAGATGATGTTGAAATATTACCATTTGAACCACTTCCTTCAGCATTAAGGTGGTTGAAAAAACAACTAATTATTGCTTATTGTGGGAAATCACATGTTTCTGGAGAAATACATACACCTATTTGGGAAAAATATTCTGAAGGTGATGAAATAATTGTAGGCGCACTTCTCGAACTTAGAAAGTTGGCTAATGTTATGGCAACAGGTCTACAACAAGATCGTCGTGATCTTATCATAGATTCATTGAAAGGCGTAACAACAGCAGTAGACCAACTAGACCTTGAATTAAATGCACCATTTCGTTCAGTATGTGAGGGTTTGATGTCCGGCCGTGATGCTCTAGCATGGAAAGCAATGGGTGCTGGCGGAGGCGGATGTGTAGGAATTATTGCGAACCTCGATAAAAGAGAGGCTGTAGAAAATGCATGTGTTTCAGCAGGATGGGAATTGATTGATTGGGATTATGATGACGAAGGTGTTGTTGTAAATATTCACTGATTTTGTACAGAAGTTCAAAAGTGTCGCCCACTTGAGACATTCATGTGCTCAGGAATTGTTGCTGAAGATTCTTCAGTTGTCGACTCACAATTTTTAATTTATAGTACGACACATTGTCCATATTGTGTAGGTGCAAAAAATTATCTTAATGCTAAAGGAATTAGTTTTGTAGAATTAATGTTGGATGGTAATCATGAAAAACGTAATGCGTTAATTAAGGAAACAGGCCACAGAACAGTCCCTATTATTTTCGATTTAAGAGGAGACACTCCAGTGTTTATTGGAGGATTTGATGACCTAAGGGCATCAGGTATTGTGTAAATATATCTCCCTAACAAAGTTGGTTACAGTTGCATGATGTCCTGATGGAATGGCGTGTCCTCTCTCATGAACAATTTGTTTAACTTTCCAATTTTCCTCTAACATTGTTTCAGGCAAATTTATTGCTTCATTGAATGGAATAATCTCATCACGCTTACCATGCATCCACAAAACGGGAACAGGGTCTATACTCCTCAAACCTTCTCTCAGGTGTACATCATTGATTCCTCTAGTGCCCAGTAATATCATACCTGAAATTCTCTCTCTGATTTCACTAAGAAGCATTATTTGTGCCATTGCAGCACCTTGACTAAAACCTCCAATGATTATCTTTCCTTCCTTTGGGATTACACGTTCTAAAAACTGTATGGAGTGCTGTATTTCAGATCGTGTTTTTTCATTAACTACACCTTCTGAGTATTCCCACCAACAATACCCTCTCTTTTCATGTTTGAATGGAGCATCAGGAACTATTAAATTGCAATTTTCAGGGCATATTTTTGTTGCAAACTCCATCATCATATCACTATCTCCAGTAAGACCATGTAACATTAGTAGAGAATGCATGAATTCACCTACAAATCCCAAGTAGTTTCGATTCCACCAACTATGATGATATGTATTATTGAGTCAGAACCAGTACATGAAATTTCTAAGGCGTATTCTTCAGTTTGCGATGGTATGACTGAAATTGAACCTTTTTCAGAAGTTCCACCTGGCCATATTTCTTCTTTGGCATGGACTCCACTGTGAGTCTTTAGAAGGAGCGAACCATGTGATGTTGAAGTACTAGTAATTTCAACATCAAGATATACATATAAATGATCAAAATCACCTTCGGTGGGATGGCCATTATTCAGGAATGTTGAATCATATAACGTTCCATCATTTCCTTCGTAAACTTCATTCCACAAATCAACAGCCTTTACAAAATAAGCATCATCAGTATAATTGTCGCCTTTTACACCGTTCCACATCATATCCACTCTGTCATTAGAATCTTTATCTTTCCATGTAAATTTAGACATAAAACCAATCCCTTCATCAAACGAATATGTAATACTCCCTCCCTCGTCATGGTTTGCGGTTACTAGCGCAACGCCAAATTCTGATGAAATGACTTCTGCATTCCAGTTAGTGTAACCTAGTAAATCAAATGTCCATTGTTTATTTTTCTCTAATGGAAAACTAAAAACAGGTTGTGGTACTCCATTTTCATAAACTGATAAATTGTCATGAGTCATTCTACCTAAGAATGGGTTGAAGTTCAATAAAGCATGTCTGTGAGCTTCTAATTGATTTGTAATTCCAAGCATATATGCAGTGTTGCCCTCTGAATTATTTTCTGTAACAACAAGCCTTGTGGTCACATCACCAAACTCTGGAGTGGTGAATGTGTACATCCACCATTGTCCAATCTCCCAAATTGGAACATCAATAATTGAATCATCTCCACCACCTGATGAGGAAGTATTACCCATACAACCTGCAAAAGCGGTGAATAATACCAACAAGATCGTAACTCCTGCAAATCGATGACCCATGGTTAAGCCACCAAGCCATGCGCGTTAAGTGTTACCAAGTATTGCTTACACTACTAATGGTACGATGACTAATGATACTATTGACATCAATTTTATTAGAATGTTTAGTGATGGTCCACTTGTATCTTTGAATGGATCTCCAACTGTATCCCCTATTACTGCAGCGGAATGAGCCTCTCCTCCTTTTTCTTCACCAGCAATTTCTCCAGCCTCAATTGCTTTCTTTGCATTATCCCAAGCACCACCAGCGTTAGCCATGAATAGCGCCATCAAAACTCCAGTGACTGTTGCTCCAGCAAGCATGCCTGCTAATGCAGCGGCACCCAGAGCTAGTCCTATGATTAGAGGAGACACTACTGCGATAATACCTGGTAGAACCATTTCCTTGAGTGCAGCAGAGGTACTAATACTGACACATGTTTCAGAATCCGGATAAGTTACTCCATCTACTTCAATTTCTTCAGGCCAAGTTGTAGGATCTTCTATGTCTACATCCTTGTTTTTATTTTTCTTTAATGCCTTTCTCATTATACTAAATTGTCTGCGAATTTCTACAACCATTTCTTCTGCTGCTTTACCTACTGAAGTCATTGTTAGTGCAGCAATTAGGAACGGTAGAGAACCACCGATTAGTAATCCTATCACTACTTCAGGTTGAGTTAATTGAATATTGAATTCAGTATCACCCATTTCTTGTTGTACTTTTGATGAAAACGCAGCGAAAAGAGCAAGTGCCGTTAATGCTGCTGAACCTATTGCAAAACCTTTTCCTGTTGCAGCAGTTGTGTTACCTATTGAATCTAGGCTGTCAGTAATCTTACGTGTTTCAGGACCCAATCCACCCATTTCAGAAATGCCGCCAGCATTGTCAGCAACTGGGCCATATGCATCAACAGTCATTGTGACACCAACTGTGGCTAACATACCCATTGCTGCTAGTGCAATACCATATAGTCCAGCGAATTCATTAGCAGCGTAAATCCCTACAGAGAGTAGAATTAGTGGTAGAAATACACTTTCCATACCTACAGCTAATCCATGTATTGCATTTGTCGCAGGGCCTGTTTTTGACGCCTCTGAAATTCGTAAAACAGCTTTGGGAGTGATTCCGAATATCTTCTCAGTTGAGGTATAATATTCTGTTACTAACCCGATTAAGATTCCAACAAGACTTCCAGCGATTAGTGCCCAAAGGGGCTCTATTGGTAAATCATAGTGATTTAGTACAAAATAACCACCTAGCCAAAACAGACCAGCACCTATGAATGTAGTCAATCTTAGTGCAGACGCAGGATCCATGTTTTTCAGTAATTTCATAGAGAATACTCCCACAATTGATGCAAGGTAACCCACTAGTGCAAGTAACACTGGAAGTGCCATAAGTCCACTTCTATCACTTTCTGTAAATGTCATTGATCCAGAAGTAGTTGCACTTAGTGTGGCTGCTATTACAATTGATGCAATTAGTGAACCAACAAAAGATTCGAAGATATCTGCACCCATTCCTGCAACATCGCCTACATTATCTCCCACATTATCTGCAATCACTCCAGGGTTTCTCGGATCATCTTCTGGAATGCCAGCTTCTACCTTTCCTACTAGATCAGCACCT
>CAYSJV010000043.1:0-15147 GCA_964431435.1 uncultured Candidatus Poseidoniales archaeon | reverse complement strand
CAATTATAAATATATGTGTTTTTATTGTATGTTAGTTATCCAATCTTAATAATTAATATAAAAAAACGGTATATTATTTAATTAAACCAATTAAAAACACCAAATACAGCTACTAATATTATATTATAAATAAATAATATATTTTGACAAAAAGAGCCTTATTTTGTAAAGACTAATTTTCCTAATCATAAGATGTTAGGTTTGACTCTTGGTAAACTAGGAGGTTACATCGTAACCTCATTTTTTACAGCATTTGTTGCTTTATTGTTTATTGGTACATTTGAAATGGGTTATTATTTCTCAACAGGCGGTAGTGTGAATCCTGACGGAGATATCAGTTCAGGAAATACAGAGGAGTTTTTGTTCAATGAAGCAATATTTATTGGTGAATATATTCGTGTTTTAGCATCTTCTAACCAAGAAATAGATACTACAGAAAATATATCCGTATACTCTTTTAATGATAATAAACAAGTGTTCAATTCTTGTGTAGGATATGATTTGAAAATTGAAGAAGGTAATTCCAAATATATTTCTGGTTGTGATTCGGGTAATCATTTGTCTAATGAATATGTGCTGGTTGGTTATTTTAATCACAGCGATATTAATCACTATACTATTTCAAATAACGAAAGTTATGAAATCTTCGTAGTTGAAGGTTTACAATTTCCCTTATTTGAGGATAATTGGGTTGAAGACTTTTACATTTTTTTCTTTAATAAGGCAATGTATTTTTTTGCATCGATTATAATCTATATTGTGGGAGTATTGATTATTTCAAAGATTCTGGGTGTACGAAAATAATTTTTCAGAGTTATCCTCCTATGAAATAGTTGCGAATGATTGAACGAGGGTGCGTCCATTAATTTGCTAAACTACCCATAGGATCCCATGGTGGCAATACAATAGGTTCTTTGTCCAATGCCGCAATTAACTCAGCAGGTAACATTGATTTTGGAGCTGCAATTTCAAACATAAACTCATCAAACCAATTATCATTCATGGTATAATATCCCTGTCTCCCCGATTTCTTATCTCCCCAAGAATTTTCAACTCGCCATCTCCGAGGTTTACCATCAACCACATCAACCCCAGTAAATAACATAGCATGAGTCATTTGAGTTTGTTGATAATTAAGTCGACCTTCTTTATCTAAATCAAATTTAATATCATACAAATCTTCAAACTTATACAAATCAAAGTCCATAAGTCCAAGTTGTCTTTGCAACATTTTTCCTACATCACAACCAAACCAAACAGGTTCTCCACCTTCTAGTAATTCTTTAGTGATTTTTTTCATCAATTCCATCTCAATATTTAGGTAAAGTACAGGTTCACCACCGACTACATTACCAAGATGTTCAACGGTAAAAGTAGAGCCATATGGGCTAGATTTTCGAGGATCATTTACTAAACACACATAATCCTCAATGGGTAAAGTAACATATTTTTCAGCAAATTCTTGTGGAGTCATTTCACCATCTCTCTGGAAGTTGTTGTCTTTATCCATCCACTGCCAATCAAATTTAGCAGGGGGAGTTCCAAGATGAATACATAATATTCTCCAGACCTCATCCATAATCTTGTCCTTTTCTACTCTCGTTTCTTCGGTTGTTTTTCCTGAAGAAATCATATCTCTCAATCTTTTTGAGCCTTGTCTAAGCATCTGCCAAAGAACGCTATTCATTCTTCTAGTGCTAGATGAACTTTCACTTTCGGGCATAGCTGATTTTGGAACTAAACCGTATTTTTTAATTATATTCGTTGCCATATTCCATTGACCACCGTCATCAAGTGGGTGTGATAATAAGAACGAAACTGTGCGATCTCCAACATCTCTATCTGCTGTATCTATTATTGCTTCAAGAGTCCAATTTGCTCGTTCAAATTTATCCCAAAAAAGTGTATAATTCTGACTGAATTCAAAATTCTTTAGATTCATTTTTTTCATTGCCCCTACTCGTAATAAATTCAAACATGCAAACATCCAACATCTGCCAGAGCTTTTTTGGTTCGTCACCTTCCAATCATCCAGAGTAGTAGAAAATGAAAAATCGGTATTAGTAACAATATCTCTATTCAATGCAATTTCTGTCACAGTAGTTGTTGTAACTGCATTTTGAATAATTTCAGAATATGGATGTCCTGAAAAGTTTGCTCTAAATTCATCTAATTTCTTTATTGTTATTTCTGCATTCGCCTTGTCGACCATACTACAACCAAAGCGGTCGTTTCAAAGGGCGCCTATTGACTTTATGAAAGAATCAAGTATCTTCGTCTTCATCTACAACTTCATATTCGGCATCCACTATATCTTCAGAATCACCGGCAGATGGCTCCTCTGCGCCCATATCTGCTGCTGCTGCCTCATACAATTTAGCGGAGATAGCATGCATTGCTTGTTCTACTTCTCCGAGTTTGCCCTGTATCGCCGCTTCATCAATTTCTTCCAATTCAATTGGTTTTTCATCCGTAATTACCAATTCCTCTAATTCATCTAAGAGTTTCCTGATATCTGCTGTTTCAGATTCATCAAGTTTGTCTGATGCTTCATCGAGGGTTTTACGAGTTTGATATACTACTGCATCTGCTTGATTGCGTATTTCGACTTTCGCCTTTTTGCGTTTATCCTCTTCTGCATACTCTTCAGCTTCGGCAACTTTCATCTGTATCTCATCTTCAGATAATGATGTTTGAGATTCAATCTTAATTGATTGTTCAGTACCTGTACCGAGATCTTTTGCTGAAACATTGACTATTCCATTAGCATCAATATCAAAAGAAACTTCGATTTGAGGCATACCTCTTGGTGCTGCCGGAATACCCACTAAATGAAATTGTCCAAGAGTAACGTTATCTTTAGCAAATTCCCTCTCTCCTTGCAATACATGTATCTCTACTGCTGGCTGATTATCTGCTGCTGTAGAAAATGTTTCACTCCTACGGGTAGGAATTGTTGTATTCCGTTCAATCATAGTAGTTGTTACTCCACCAAGTGTCTCAATTCCTAAAGTAAGAGGAGTTACATCTAGTAATAGAACATCAGTAACAGTATCATCACCAACAATAATTCCTGCCTGTAAAGCAGCACCTAATGCTACTGCTTCATCTGGATTAATTCCTTTGAATGGTGGCTTGCCAACCATGTCTTCAAGAGCTTTTTGTACTGCTGGAATTCTAGTTGAACCGCCAATCAAAAGCACCTTATCGACATCACCCATCGAAATTCCTGAATCCTTTATCGCCCTCTTGGTTGGTTTCATCGTTGCATCAACCAAGTCACTTGTAAGTTCATCAAATTTTGAGCGAGAAAGGTTCAAATCCAAATGTTCTGGTTGACCATCATTCATAGTAATAAATGGTAGATTTATCTGACTTTGGCCTGTTCCTGATAATTCAATCTTAGCCTTTTCTGCGGCTTCCCTTAGCCTACTTTGTGCTTGAGCATCTTTCGCTAGATCTATACCAGTTGATTTTTTGAATTCGTCTACTAACCATTTGATGATTCTTTCATCAAAGTCATCTCCACCTAATCTGTTGTTACCTGCTGTCGCTTTAACTTCAATTTGTGGTTGACCATCAACCTGGTATATCTCTAAGACTGAAACGTCAAAAGTACCCCCTCCTAAATCATAAACCAAAATTGTTTGATCATCTTCTTTGTCCACACCATATGCTAGAGCTGCTGCTGTTGGTTCATTGATAATTCTCAATACTTCCAAACCTGCAATTCTTCCTGCATCCTTAGTTGCTTTCCTTTGAGCATCTGTAAAATATGCTGGGCAAGTAACCACTGCTTGTGTAACCTCATGTCCCAGATATTCTTCAGCATCAGTTTTGAGTTTTTGTAATACATAAGCTGAAACTTCTTGAGGCGTCATATCATTGCCATCAATTTCTTTCTTCCAACTAGTACCCATCTCACGTTTAACTGACATAATTGTCCTATCTGAATTTGTAACTACTTGTCTTTTTGCAGTCACGCCAACTAAACGATCTCCTTCTTTTGAAAATGCAACTACACTAGGAGTAACCCTTGCGCCTTCTGCATTCGGTATAACAACCGCTTCCCCATTCTCAATAGTTGCCACACAACTATTTGTAGTTCCCAAATCTATTCCTATTACTTTACCCATTTTTTTCACATCCTCATTTCATCATTCTATTGGGATATTTCTATCCTTAGAATCCCCATTTTCATCATCATCTAATGCCGAGCCTTGTGGCATTAATTTCAGAATAACATCTAAAATCCCATTATTCATCTCACTTTCAATTACAGATTCACATGGGTGCGCTAATTTTATTCTTGTGAATGGTTGGGAATTGTCTTCTAAACTAATTTCAAGTAGACCTCCTCCATTCACAATAGAGAAATTTAGTTCTGAATCATCTGATGTAACATCATTGTTGCAATCAATCGTCATACACATATTCCAGCCATCAAGATGCCAATCTGCTTCAGGTAGCGTTATTACTTCATCCCCAGCATTGTTTTGTGTGTCGTCCACATCTACCTCTACTGGTGGTGAATTGACTTCAACATTAAATCCTAGATTTGAAAATATTTCTGTCATATCTGCTCCACCAGAAAAAGCCTTAGCAAAATTCTTCATATCGACCTTCATATCTATTGAACCTAATTTTTCTGGATCTATGCCCATTTGTTCAAATTGATCTGTAAATTGCTCCATCATTTTCCTTATCATATTTTCATCAAAAGGCATATTCATCCCCTTGAACATCTCAGCTAATTGTTGAATTAAATTATCTTTCCACTCATCGCCATGTGAACTCATTATATCACCACTACTTAACCACTGGTTGTATAGTCGCATTGTGTGGTTCCTTATCAATGTTGGGTCCCTCTCAGAGGAATGATTTGATGATTAAATTCAGTTGAACTTAAGTCATGGATATAATCGCAGGCATGGTACTGATGGTTGGAGGAGAACAAGCAAATCTTCTGAGTGATACCTCGCGTACCTCTGGAAAAGATGCGCTCAAAAAGAATATTGCAGCCGCAGTTGCGGTATCTGATGCAATTAGATCAACATTGGGTCCAGATGGTCTCGACAAGATGCTGGTGCGCTCAAATGGGGATCCATTAGTTACAAATGAAGGGGTGACTGTTCTTACAGAAGCAAATGTAGAGCATCCTGCAGCAAACATGATAATATCTAGTGCCCTTAATCAAAGCAATATGCTAAACGACGGGACTACTACTACAGTATTATTGACCGCAGAATTATTACAAAACGCATGGGAACTTATCATAAAAGGCATACATCCAACTACAATAACAGAAGGATACAACATTGCAATGAATAATACAATTTCTCATCTAGAGGATATTTCAAAGGAAATCGAATCAACTGAAGATATTGTTGCAATAATAAATACCTCTCTCTCAGGTAAAGGAACAAATTCTATGAAAGAACACGTCTCAAAATTAGCAATTCAAAGCATAGAGGGTGTAACGAAAAACAACAATGATGAAATTGTTTTTGATCCTACATTATCGAAAGTAATCAAAGACAAAGGTGGATCAATTACAGATAGTTGGTTGATGAATGGCCTTGTAGTAGCAAAACAGGCAGCACATCCCAAAATGAAAACAGACATTACCAATGGTAAGGTACTCTTGATTGACGGGGGCATTGAACACAAAGAGATGGCAATTAGTGCATCAATAAAAATCACTACGGCTGGAATGATTGAAGAATTCAAGAAACAAGAGATTGAAAAAATAAAATCAGAAATTTCAGAGATTGCAAAACTTGGAGTGAATATGGTTGTATGCAAAGAAGGTATTTGTGAAGAGGGTATTCGTGAACTAGACAAATTAGGTATTGTTGCGTATAGGCGGGTTGAAAAAAATGATTTGGAGCTTCTTGCAAAGGCAACTGGTGCAACTATTGCCAATAATACCAAAACATACACTGAACAAAATGTCGGGAAATTTAAAACATCTCGACAAGAAAAATGGGGAAATGTGCACCATTGGATTGTGGAGGGAACCACGAAAAAAGGAATTACCCTAATTATGAAAGGAAGCAGCACACAAATCATGGACATTGCAGAAGGTGCCTTTAATGATGCAGTTAAAATCGCCTGTAATCTAAAAGAAAAGAAAAAGATGTTGCCTGGAGGGGGGGGAAGTTACGCATCAGCTTCTAGAAATTTAAAATCACTCAAAATTGAGAATATAGGAAGGGAGCAACTTGCACTAGATGCATTTGCTGCAACACTAGAAAAAGTTCCGATGGTCTTAGCACAAAACTCAGGTTTGAATGGATTAGATGAAATGTTAAATTTGATAAGTTCTCAATCTAATCTAAGTCAAAAAGATTCAGAGAATGCAAGTTGGTTAGGCCTTGATTTATCCTCAAAAACGGTGGCTAACACACTCGAAACAAGGGTATTAGATTCTTCCGCAGCGGTAATACAATCAATAAAAAGTTCGACTGAAATAGCAATAGCAATTCTCAGAATTGATGACGTATTATGGGCGAGACAAGACCCCACTATTCCTGATGAAATTCAGCAATCACTTGAGAATGGTTGAAATGTCAGTTTATTCGCACGACACTCACCTCGACTGTGAATGTCAAAATGTCTTTAATTGGTTTGAGCAAAAGGGTGCATTTGAAAGAATAATGCCTCCTTGGGAGAAATTGAAAATACTTGAAAGGAATGAAGGAATAACTAATGATTCATATAATATATTTAGAATTAAAATCGGTCCAATTCCAAAAAAGTGGTATGCTGATCATTATGGATACATAAAAAATAAACAATTTTGTGACAAGCAACTAAAAGGCCCATTTTGGTTATATGAACACCAACATACATTCGAGGATTTAAATACAGATAAATGTGTAATGAAAGATATTGTAACCTACAAATTACCTTTTCACTTTGTCTCTAAATATTTCACAGATTGGAATGTAAAAGGCCGATTCAAGAAATTGTTTAAATGGAGAGAAGTGCGTTTACAAAATGACCTTGGAAGACACGGGCTTTATCCAAATAACTCAAAACGAATATTAATCTCAGGATCTACAGGATTCATTGGAAATCAATTGGTTTGTTTCCTCAGAACTGGGGGTCATGAGGTTGTGCGTTTGGTTAGACCCAATACAAATAGAAGATTGATTTCAGATGAAGAAGTAATAGAGTGGGACCCAGAAACAAACCAACTTAATTCTACAGAATTAGAAAATTTTGATGCCGTCATAAATTTAGCAGGTGTTGGGATTGGAGATAAAAGGTGGTCAAAAAAAAGAAAAAAAGCCATATTAGAAAGTCGTATTTCAGCGACAACATTGCTTAGTAAAACAATTAGTAAATTAAACAAACCACCAAAATGTTTCATCTCATCTTCTGCAATAGGATATTATGGAAATAATGGTGAAAAAGAACTTGATGAAGAATCGGGTGCTGGTCAGGGCTTCTCTGCAATGGTTGCTAAACAGTGGGAAGACTGTACTCAATATTCAAAAGATGCAGGTGTAAATACTATCTTGCTAAGAACGGGTATTGTGATTTCTCCAAGTGGAGGCGCATTATCACGAATGCTCTTGCCATTTAAAATGGGGGTTGGTGGAAAAATTGGAAATGGAAAACAGTACATGAGCTGGATAAGTCATGATGATATTGTCTATGCAATCCACCACTTCATTATGAGTAATAATGCAAACGGTGCATACAATATTACTTCTCCAAATCCAGTTACGTCTAAACAATTTGTAAAAATACTAGGGAAGGTGCTAAGAAGACCGACAATAATTCCATTACCTGCTTTTGCAATTAAAATATTATTTGGTGAAATGGGAAAAGAGTTACTGTTAGAAGGACAAAAAGCAAAACCCAAAAGGTTAATTGAAGAGGGTTTTCAATTTACACATGGAACTCTAGATGAATGTCTTACTGATTTTCTAGGCGCGTGGAGATAAGAATGTCGGCAAAAAATGAATACTCCATGATAGGTGAACAATTTCCACCATTTAATCTCGAAGATGAAAATGGCAATGAGGTTACTGAATCTATCATACAAGGGAAATGGTGTGTAATTTACTTTTATCCAAAGGATAACTCCCCTGGGTGTACACTACAAAGTTACGGATTTAGGAATAGATATAATGAATTCAAAGAGCTAGGTGCCAAAGTAATTGGAATTAGTTCTGATAGCAATAAAAGTCACAAGAGATTCAAAGAAAAATGTGGTCTACCATATTCCTTACTTAGAGATGAAAAAGGTAGATTGTATAAATCACTATTTATCAAGAATACATTTGGAATAATACGTGGCAGAGTCACATTTGTCATAGATCCAACCAATACTGTAAGAACAGTCATTTCATCACAACTCAGAGTCAGGACTCATGCTTCAAAATCACTCAAGTTCCTCAAGGAAAATTTGAATGAAGATTAATTAAACAAGTCGGAACCCAATAATGGCAACAAAATACTGGCATCTCCCTCTACGCATACGTTTGGTGCCTCTGGCCTCATTTTCCCCCATGAAATTGCTTCTTTCAGCCTAGCTCCTGAAAGTGAACCATCATATTCTGGAGCAGTTGTAATGTAAACTGCACTATCCAAGCCACCTCTAAATTGATTCCACCAAATCACATGATGTTTAGAAATTCCTCCGCCCACCATCAAAGCATTACTTTTCTCAGTAACCCATGTAAGATCCGAAAGATGTTGCTCATCTGCCATAAGATCAATTGTAAATTCGGGGTTCTTTTGTCGGAACATAAACAGTTGTGCACCGATACTACCATCAGTAATACCTGGTATTATTACTGGAATTTTATTCTTAGCTGCCCAATATATCAAAGAGTCTTTGGTACCAATTCGAGTGCCCAATTCCCAAACTAATTCAATTGTACCAAAACCTGTCCAAATATCTGCTCCCTCTTTTCCAGTAGATTTGATGCGTTCGGATTTTATTTCTTCTAATACTGGTAGAACCTTCTCCTCAATAATATCTCCATATGAGGAATTTGGCACAATGACATTTCCCAATCTATTTAATCCATGTTCCGATAATTCGATATCGTCTAATTCAAATTTTCCATGGAAATATGATTCATAAGATCTCGCAATATCATGATCCAAAGTTCCACAAGTAGTTATCACTACATTGAATTTCCTTTGTTTTAAAGATTCAACAAAAAATGAACGAGTACCTGTTGCAAAAAGACAAGCCGGGAAGGAAACCCAGTTCAGACATTTTTTAGAATCATAATTTGCAGAGTCTATGTCGGTAAACATATTCTTCAAGATATCTCTTGCACCATTCAACTTAGTAGCAGTGAATCCACCGGCATCTCCCATAGCATCAAGTAGCCGCCCTACTGCATTTCCTGAATCATCACCGCCACTTATCTTGTGAAAATCATAATCCGTGACCGGCTTATCGAAGGAGTCTGGGTCAATACTCATGCCAACAAAGCACCGTAGTTAATTCACCCCTTGAATCATTTGCAAAAAAATACTCCATCAATAATTGGATTCAAGTTCAAATATTTTGTCTCTAAGTTGTGCTGCACGCTCGAAATCTAAATTCTCTGCTGCATGCTTCATGTCAATATTTAACAATTTTATTAATTCAATAAACTCGTCATCTGACATCGATTTATTTTGAATATTTTCCAATTGGTTTTTTGATTTTTCAATTGAAAAATTTTCACTAATAACTGGCTGTGAAATACGACTCATGACATCTGAAGATGAACTATAAAAACCTGCACCGAGATTGAATTTATCTGTGAATGTCTTTTCTTGAAGTTTGCTTGATCTTCTTCCTCTTTTCTTCTTAGATGTTAATACATCAAAATTACCATCAGAAAATTCGTCGCCCATCACAGGTAATTCCTTGCGAACTGTTTGTGGAATTATTCCAAATTCAAGATTATGCTTTGTTTGAAGTTCCCTCCTCTCTATTGTTTGTGAAATTGAGGATTCCATTGCCTTACTGATTGAATCAGCATACATTATCACTCTACCATTTGAATTTCGTGAGGCTCTTCCAATTGTTTGTAACAAACTCCGT
This sequence comes from uncultured Candidatus Poseidoniales archaeon, assembly GCA_964431435.1. Classification (GTDB taxonomy): domain Archaea; phylum Thermoplasmatota; class Poseidoniia; order Poseidoniales; family Poseidoniaceae; genus CAYSJV01. Next base: position 5,081 of record CAYSJV010000043.1, on the reverse strand, counting down.
TCATTCCTCAAAAATCCTTCTTTATCAGCATCGAATATTGCTACAAGTCCCACCTCTGGTAAATCTAAACCTTCTCTTAACAAATTGATACCAACTATTACATCAATATGCCCTATTCTTAAGGCCTTGATAATTTCAGTCCTCTCAATTGTATCAATTTCACTATGTAAATAGTGTGATTTTATTCCCATTTCCTGCAAATACTGTGACACCTCTTCTGCAAATTTAATGGTTAGAACTGTAACAAGAATACGTTCATCGTTTTCAATGCACATTCGAATCTCATCAAGCAAATTCTGAACTTGGCCTTCTGTGGGTCGGACCTCGAGTTGTGGGTCAAGTAGCCCAGTTGGCCGTAATTCCATTTTGGGGATTCCTTTGATAAATTTCAATGTTTCATGCAGACTTTTTGCATTTGGCGACTTCTTACTCAGTTCTGGTTTACTAGCGCCACCTCCGCCCTCAACATGTAACAGGCTTTCAGGTACTGATTGATTATTTACTTCACACAGCTGACGAAGTTCTCTTTCTCCTGGTGTTGCAGAAACATAAACCATCTGAGGTACAAGTGATTGAAATTCTTGAATTGTAAGTGGCCTATTGTCTGCAGCACTTGGTAGGCGAAAGCCATGATCGATTAAGTTGTTTTTTCTGCTACGATCTCCGCCGAACATGCCCTTGACTTGAGGTAAAGTCACATGGCTTTCATCCATCAAAACAAGGTAATCATTAGGATCATTGTGATATTTCTTTGCACAGGCAGAAAGGAAATCAAGTAAACAATAAGGCCGTTCACCAGTAGTTCTGCCATCAAAATGCATAGAATAATTTTCTATTGCGGAACAATGTCCAATCTCCCTTAACATTTCAAGGTCATACCTCGTACGTTGCTCTAATCTCTGAGCTTCAACATCCATTTCAGATTCTCTAAACCAAGCTAATCTTTCTTTTAATTCAGTTTCAATACCTTCCAATGCTTTTTCAAAATTCTCCTTACTTGTCATAAAAAATTCCTTTGGATGTATCCAGATATCATCTAACTCATCAAGTACTTCCCATGTAACACTATCACAAACTTGAATACGTTCTATACAATCTAATCCAAATCTAATCCTAAAGGGGTCATCTCGACTAGGCATCCAAACATCTAGCACTTCACCCCTTACTCTAATATCACCCTTTGACAAATTTGTTTTAGTCCTAGAATATTGGAGTGAAACTAGTTCTTGTGAAAGTGATTGAGGATTTGTTTGCATTCCAAGATGTACTCTGCAATGAAGTTGTAAGAATGTTTCTGGAGGGTTGAGGCCATATATGCATGAAACTGAACTTACCACAATAATATCCGACCGAGTAACTAGGCTGGCAACTGTCGAAAACCGTTCTTGCTCAATTCGTTCATTTAATGATAATTCCTTGTCGATATACAGATCTCTTTGAGGGAGATATGCCTCAGGTTGATAATAATCATAATGGGACACATAATATTCAACCGCATTATTTGGAAATAGTTGTGATATTTCATGATATAATTGCCTAGCCAAAGTCTTGTTGTGGCTCAAAATTAATGTTGGTCTATTATGCTTCTCAATAAGATTCGCCATTGCAAATGTTTTACCGGAACCCGTCACACCTAATAGCACACATCTACGTTGATTATTTTTCAATTGGAAAAACAATTCTTCAATTGCATTTTTTTGGCTATTACTTGGTTCTAAATTGGTACTTATTTCGAGTTTTCTGGTTTCTAAATCTGAGTCTGTACTAAATTTTTCGACATCGACTTTGCTAATATCAATTTCAGTTCGCTTATTGGTGTCCATGCTCATCACCATTACGGCAAAAATAATCCACCATTTACATGAATTACTGCTCCAGTAATATATGATGAATCTTCACTAACTAAAAATGAAACAACACCTCCAATATCAGAGGGTGTACCCATTCTTTTCAATGGAACTTCAGATTCACGACTTTTTCTTTTCTCAGGTGTATCGCTAGAAAGTAAATCGGTATCTATGTAACCAGGTGCTACAACATTTACACGTTGTCCCTTAGCTCCTACTGATTGTGCTAAACTTCGTGCCCATAAATGCAAAGCTGCTTTGCTTGCAGAATAATCTGCGCCGTGCGGCGAACCCTTGATCCCTAATTGAGAGCCAATGACCACAATACGGGCATTGTCCAATAAATCATTAGATAATGATTCCCAAACTAAAAACGAGCCTTCAAAATTAACCTGCATAGTTTCCCTAAGTCGAGAGTAAGTCAATTCATTACTAGGTGTACGCACGTACTCTCCGTGATTTATCACTAAGGCAGATATGCCTGATTTGCACCAGGGGTGATCTGCTAAAATCATAATGTCACCGGGCTCACTACAATCAACTTTTACTGCAACGGCATCCCCTCCTGTTTGCCTAATTTCTTCGACAATCATTTCCGCAGGACCACTACTTCGATTATATGTTAAAAGAACTCTATAACCATCTACTGATAATCGCTTAGAGATAGATGCTCCAATACCCCTTCCGCCACCAGTTACTACTGCCAAAGGTGTAATTTCGCCTGCCATGGATAAGCGAGGTATGCCTATGCTTTCAAACCAGTGATTGAAAAATTATGTAAAAACCTACACCGTGGGATTGAAGGGCTTAATTGAATTCTTAGATAATGACGGGAGTGTGGTATCATGGAGTGTGATGTATTGGTGATTGGTGCCGGACCCGGTGGTGGATCTGCCGCATTACATGCTGCCAGAAAGGGGCTTTCTGTTATCATTGTCGAAGATCATGAAGAAATTGGAGTGCCTGTTCACTGTGGTGAATGCATATCAGAAATAGCAGTAAATAACTTACAATTGGATATTCCTGACGAGGTTATCTCCCTGCATGTAGACGGAATAAGAGTCATTTTTCCAGATGGAACTGCAAAGAAATTAACAGAAGGAGGCTATGTTTTAGAAAAGCACCTCTTTGAACAATGGATTTCTTCAGAAGCAGTGGATGCAGGAGCTAGTTTATTACTTGGCCATCGAGTCACATCTCTCGAAAAGAATTTCAATAGCGAAAATGATTTTTGCAATTGGAAAATTGAAGGAAAAGGTGACCACTTTCCAATAACTTCTAAGATAATTATTGATGCCAGTGGGGTGACTGGAATTGTTTCAAAATTATTAGACATTGAGTCATCAATTGAAGTTATAGCCGGGTTTCAATATGAAATGGCTGATGTACCCAACGATGGTTTTCTAGATTTCTATCTTTGGCCGTCATACTCCCCACACGGATATGTATGGATGATTCCTAAAAAGGAGGGGCGCGCCAATGTAGGACTTGTCACTACTGAGAAGAAGGGCGCCATCAAATTTCTAAACGAATTCATAGAAGTAACATATCTTAACAAAATGGACACGCAGAATCCTCCTTGGAGAAATGAAAATCAAAAGGTCAAACCATTTGGAGGTACGATTCCAATTAGTGGACCAAGAGAATTTACATGTGGAGATGGCTTTATGTTGATTGGAGATGCTGCTGGTTTTACTTCACCTTTGTTTGAAGGTGGATCACATCTTGCACTTAAATCAGGTCAATTTGCAGCAACGGTTGCCGCTAAAGCAATTGAAGAAGACGACCTAAGTAAAAACAGGCTCGAAGAATATGAAAAGTTATGGAAAGACGAATTTCCGCCATATGAAAAAATACTGAAAGGAAAAGAAGCTCTTTACAACCTCACCGAAGAAGAATTGTCATCAATGGGGCGTTGTTTGCCTGAGGAAATGGGGAATATGGGTGTAATGACAAAGGTAGGTGTTGGTTTGAAAATCCTAGTCAGGCATCCCACACTATTTGCTAAAAAAGCAATCTCAGTCTTACTTTCATTCGGGTATAGTCGTGCCAAATATTACGGATGGTAATTCTAAAATGGTGAATTGATGTTTAATTTGTTCATACCTTTAGCAATACTTGCAACACTTGGGTTTATTTTCAAGTTGGATAAAAAATCACCTTATCTTACTCTCATCTATTGTTTACTACAAGTATCGCCATTTTTTGCATTACTCTACTTATTTTTATCCAATGAGACCTCTTATCAATATGTTTGGTTATATGGTGGAGAAGATTTACCATTACGGTATAGAATTAGTGCAGTATGGGCTGCAAGAGAGGGCCCTCTTTTACTGTGGGTAGTATTTCTTTCTACACTAGCAATATATTACAGACAGCCAACAGGTAAAGAAGATGAAATTAATAATAAAATTAGGTTTATCTTAGTTCAGGGATTCATACTAACGGTACTATGTATCGCTCAATTATTGAATCCATTCAGAATTTCAGAGATAGATGTGCCAATTATGTTTTCATCCGGCCTTCATCCATTATTACAAACTAATCTAATGATTATACATCCACCAATGGTATTTCTCTTTTATTCATTCTGTATCATACTTGCCTCAACAGCAATTTCAAATATACTTGGTAATGAAAAAGCTGTTTCAGAGATTGCAGATAATTTGCAACGTATTGCACGTCCTGCTCTACTAATTGGTGCAATTGCAATAGGATTAGGTGGGTTGTGGGCATATACAGTTCTTGATTGGGGTGGATATTGGGCATGGGATCCTGTAGAAACTGGTTCAATCTTACCGTGGTTAGCAATATTAATTCTCTTGCATCTTAGGTTACAGCCTAAAAAAGAAAACAAGCATTGGTGGGTATTAGCTGGAATTTCACCCGCATTTTTTGCATTTGTAGCTACAATTGTGACCAGAGCGTCTGGAGTATGGGCCAGTAGCGTACACACCTTTGTTACGAATGATAACGCGACTCCTCCTGCCGATGTGTGGAGTAGATTGATGTTACTAAAATCAGAACCAGGTACTGGTGAAGAAATTATGGCGTATATATTATTTGCAATGCTTTTGATTACGATATGGGTTGCCTGGTTATTTTCAGAACAAATTGGAAAGGTAGTAGACAATACTTGGAAAAGAATTGTACTATATTATCTGTTAATAGTGCCCCTTTGTACTGCAATTTCATTACTCAAAATGGGAAGTATATGGGAGTTATTGCCGTCTT
>CAYSJV010000042.1:12706-15449 GCA_964431435.1 uncultured Candidatus Poseidoniales archaeon | reverse complement strand
TGGTGTTGATTTTGAAACAATAGTTGAATATTGCCTAAATAATAATGGGGAAAGAGAAGATTCTGAAGTTGCAATAGAAAATATGGTAGATGATGGTGATTTGTTTGAAGTAAAATTTGGATGGTACAAATTAGTAGGATAATCGTAAAAATAACTCATATTTTTTGCCATTACATTCAAGTTCCAGTTGCTCTGTGGTGCGTCGAGGATGACAATGGGCGATCAAGTTTTTTTTCTGCGGCCGGGTAATGGTGAATGGATTCAATTTACAGATTGTAGCGTGAAAGTAAGTATCTCTAGAAGATTAACAAGAACTGTAATTCATGGTGGAGAAGGAGATGACTTGATAGATGAAGGTGCAGAAAGTGCAGTATATACTGTTAAAGGGGAAATTGACCTCGATACATACAAAGAGGTCGTGAAAATATTCAGGTCGGGGCAGCCGTATTTCCACGAACCATATGAGGAACGAGAAATAAAAGTAGTATTTAGTAGATTGGAGTTTAATGGGGAAACCGATGAATTTACATTTGAATTTATAGAAGATATACAATGAGGTGAATGAATGAGTGAATTGGAGGAGCAGAAAGAGTTGCTCTACGTAATTCGCTCATTAGAAGTATTGATGAATTCAGGCATTGGATTGGAAGCAGCAATACATTCTATAGGTAAAGGCGGGTATGGTACTATAAGTCGGGATTTTTCTAGAATACTAAAAAATGTAGAGAAAGGAAAGAGACTAGAAGATGAGTTAAGAAGAGTAATGAACTCAGCAAAAGCGGCAGGTTATAGAAGATTGATGAGTACACTTTACAATAATGTGACATCAAATACTGCAATATTGGAATCACTTTCAACCCAAGCAGAAAGAGAAGAATATGAAAGAAATGAAGCGTTAAAGAAATATATTGAGGATTTGGGTAATTTACCTGAATCTCTTCTTTCAATTGGAATGATCTCTCCAATTATCCTTGGACTTCTAGGTTTAGCCCCTCAATTAATGGCAGATGCAGGAGGATTATTTACAGTTCCATCCCATTCATTTGTAATGACAATCATGAATGGTGGGTTAATACTTACATTAGCAGTAATGGCACTTATTGGCTGGAAAGCCCATTCAAAGGACCCCGGGATGTGAGGTGAAAAAATGGTATTACTATCAATATATGAACGGATGAATGATTATCCTGAAATGTTTTTACTCCTATTAGTGGGTCTTATCGGAATAGGTGGGGCTTTTCCACCAATCATGGAGCGTCTAAGAAGACGTAAGTTAGAAAATTCACTACCTGAAGTTTTAGAGGCTATGTCTAGCAATATTGGGGCCGGTGAAGGTTTAGAACAAGCAATGTCTAGAGTTGCTGATTTGAGAAAAGACAGATTGGGTGCAATGTTCAAACGTGCACTACAGACAAGTAGAGCGAGTTCTTTTGATGCTGCAATGGCGGAATTAGCTCTAAACAGTAGAAGTAAACAGATTCAGCGTGTTGTAAACCTAATCATTACAGCTTCAGAACAAGGGGCTTCCCTAAAAGATATACTTTTTGACATGAGTCAAGAATATACTAGATTAAATCAATTAATGAATAAAAGGGAAAATGAATTGATGGGTAGAGCATTGATGATAACAATATTCATCTCAATTCTATTACCTGGAATTATTGCATTCATGATAGGTGCATTTGCTTCACCTTCATCTGGAATGGATGTTGCAGGAATAAATCACTCACTAATGTTATTTTTTGCTGGGTCAAGCATTTTAGCAGTAACCATTAGCGGACGCATGCTTGGACGTTTCAAAGCGGCCTTATGGGTAGTACCAATATGGGCATTTGTATCAATGGCCCTTTACATAACATTATACCACGCAATAGGAGGAACTTTTGGTGGATATTAAAATTAGTAAATGGAGGAATTAATAATGAGTGAAGAGATATTAGATCAATATGGAGCTGTAACGATATACAAAGAAGGAAATCATCCAAGCCCTGTGTACCACATAGAGGGAGATGTACAACCGAACCCATATGGCAAATTAGCCGCATTGTTCGAAGATGATAGTTTAGAAGAAGTAATGTATAATGGAGGACAACAGTGCGTAAAGGTAGCGCACAGGAAATTTGGAATGTGTAGAACAAACATTTGGATAGAAGACGATGAAGGAATAAAAATTGCAAAAAATATTGCAGCATTTACTGGTGTTCCTCTAGGAGAAAATCCAGGGCAAGTCCCCATATTTGATGGTAGATTACCAGATGGCAGCCGTGTCAATGGCACAATACCCCCTGTATCTCCAGATGGACCGACATTAACTGTAAGAAAATTTATTGAAGACCCATTCACAATGATTAATTTAATTAAATTTGGTACTATGAACGTGAGATTAGCTGCAATGATGTGGGTTTGGATTGAAGGTTTAGGTGCTAAACCTGCAAATTTTGTGATTGCTGGCGGAACTGGTTCAGGTAAGACCACAACATTGAATGTACTTGGTATGTACATACCTTGGGATAAACGATTGCTAACTGTTGAAGATACTGCTGAATTGCAAGTATACCACGATCATTGGCTGAGGATGGAAACAAGACCTGCTCGTCCAGATGGAACTTCTGAAATAAGTATGGATGATTGTTTGAAATCTAGCCTTAGGATGAGGCCTGATCGAATAATAGTAGGAGAAGTAAGAGGACCTGAGGCTGCCACACTTCTCACTGCAATGAATACTGGTCACGATGGTTCATTC
>CAYSJV010000042.1:0-12696 GCA_964431435.1 uncultured Candidatus Poseidoniales archaeon | reverse complement strand
ACTGCTTCAGAAACTGTAAACAGATTAATCAATCCCCCTATGAAAGTTCCAAGCATAATGTTAAGTGGGCTTGATTTGATTATCATACAAGCAAGATTACATCATGATGGAAAAACAAAGAGAGTAATAACAGAGGTTGCAGAGGTTGCAGGAATGGAAGGAGATAGACCAAGGCTTAATGCGATTTGGAAATTCAATCCGCAAACAGGACAAGTAGAAGAAACTGGGATACCTTCAAAATTAAGGGAGACTATTTGCAAGGCTGCAGGCATAACCCCCGCTGACTTTGAAAACAATGTAATCCAAAGAATGGATATTCTAAAAGGGCTTGTAGAAAGAGATATTACAGATATTCAAACTGTAACCAAAGTATTCCAAGGTTTCTATGCATCTAGATAATTATGAACGCTTTGCCCAAGGCATATTGGTATTAGATAATCCAATGCCACATCTCTGATTATCTAAGGCAATTAGACCGACTTCAGTATCAGAATCAAAAAGTGATAATCCCCATTCTAAAGATGATTGCAAATTAGGTGAATCGCTTTTTTTGTGTTTATCTGCAACCCTATAGCATAGCATATTCATTGTAATTGCTTCACCAATTCCTGTCGCTGCAACGCCTATTTTGCTATCACACCAAAGACCAGGACCCCATAAGGGTGTATCTCCTACCCTGCCCGCAGGACGGTTACTACATCCACCCGTAGATGTGGCAATAGCAATTATACCATTAGAATCTCTAGCAATAGCCCCTACTGTATCCGTATCAGCATTTCTATGAGAACCAATTACTTCCTGAAGATTATACCCCTTACTACTGGCATATTCCGTAGCACCCCTACCCGCCAATATATTGAATTCCTCATCTAGAATGTCGGCAGCAACTAAAATCGGGTTACGTATTTGCTCTATCGCCATTACACACCCTAGTTTACCATCACTTGTTGCAACTGCGGCGTCTAATTGCACACTCCCGTCTAATTTAATTCGACCACCCGTCCCTGCATTTAAATTTGAGTCATCTTCCATAGAAACCACTGCTGCAAGGACTGCATCAAGAGAGGCCCCTCCTTTAGAAAGTATATTCCACGCTACATCTGCTGCCAAATCAACTCCCGGTTGATCTTCAGCACCATGGCCTGCACCCCCGTGGCATACAACTGCTGGTGAAACCCTCATATGATTGGAGAAGGGGTTTGTCTAGTTAAGTTTCAGTACTTGTTTCATCAACTTCAGATAAATGCATCCTACTAAGAATATCATCAATTTCAGCAACCTTTTCTTTCATATTATCTAATCGAATTGCAGCATCTGTTATTGTCTCGTCCATTTCTGAAAATTCTTCAACCTCAGGAGGTGCTATACCTTCTACCTCTCTGAAATTTCTCACGACTGATTTTAATTCATGAACTAACGATGTGCCGCTACTTTCATCAAATTCTAATCCGGCTGGAAGTCGTGGCATTTCTTCCTGAGTAATATATCCTAATTCAACAGCTATTACACCTGCTGCTGCAAGTACTCTAGAACGTAATTCGTGAGTATTTACTTTGTATCCTCTATTTTGTAAAAAACGAATCAATAATGCTTGTTGGGTTGGTCCAAAGTTTCCCTCGTCTTTCTTCAGTATTGCTTCTACTAATTGCTCAAATGCATAAATATTGGACTCCAATCTATCTAAATTGTATTTTGATTCATCACTAAGGCGATTTGATGCATGTTGTAATACTTTCAAGAGTCTTTCTCTACGTGCAGAGTTTGGGTCTTCGGAAATTTTTTCTTCATTGAGACTTACGTGTATATCGAATAACCCATGAATTCGTCCACTCACTGCAGCAGGTATTAGATCCAAACCCATGTCACTCGCTACTTGTTCAAAATTCATCCTAGCACTAATCAAATTTGAGCCGTGTCTACTCAAAATGTCATCCAAATGAGTGATCAAAGTTGGTCGAAGTTGTTCTAAATGCCTCAAAGCTTCCCTTTCTCTCCAAGTAGAAGGACCTGAAATTAAAGATTCTTTCTCATCAAGCATACGCTTATTCAAATCTGATAATTTGGATAATATCTTATTTTTTACACTACCAAATTCCACTGCAAATCCTTGTGCGCCCAATTTTGTTAAAAATGCATCCTGATCTTCTTCATCATCAATTGCCCCAATAACTAGGAAATCGCGTATAGCGCTATCTAATTCAGGTGAACGGTTATCTAATTCTAATAATGCTGCGACTTCTTCTGCCTCCATTATTTCGGGTGTTTCATCAATAACTAAATCTGGCTCATCGATTTCCATTATGACTACCTCATTCTCTGGCTCAGATTCAAACGGTTTTTCTTGAACTGGATCTTTGTGCACTGCCTCACCAGTTACAGGTTGAGTGAATTCCATATCTGAAACTGATTCTGAAGGTGGAAGCATTCTTGATGGTAATTTAACACTCCCTCTAGGTCTCCTCAAGCTCTTCTTGACTTTACCCCATCCACCATGTTGATTGGAAATTACTCCTGCCACTCTACCAAACAACTGTCCCTTAGAACCTGAACGTGGTAGACCCAATCGAATGCATAACTCGTGTAATTCATCTCTCGTAAGGGAATCAATCGAATCTGGATTTAACTTTTTAGAGTCTTGATGTATGTGTAACCATAACCTTTGTCTGCGCTCTTTGATTGAACCTGATCTTTTAATTCCAAAAACCGCTAAAAGATATGATAGTTGTTGATTAGAATAGGACTGTATTGAGGTCCAATCTAGTGGCCATCCTTTCAAAACAATATTTGCAATTAGACGTGCTCGAAGTTGCTCAACACTACCAAGTTTTACTACATCCATTTTGGATGCCATGTCTTTTAGTTCATCTAACCTACACTGATATAGTGATGGAAGTTGTGAATGTGGGTCCAAAATGTCACACCTGTGTGCCGAGCCACATACCTATAGGTATGTACCTTACTACTAGAAACTGGTCACAGATGGGCAAAATCGTTGTTTTTGTTAACACGCGAATAAAGAACGAAAGATATTAAAAATCGCTAACTTCAAGCAGGAAATATACAACGTAGTCGCGAGGCAGAGGTAAGTATTGTGGGACCACAAGAACGTGAAGCGAGAAATAGGCTTCGTAATTTGGTAGAATTTTCTGATGAATTGATTAGGCTTGCTTCTGAAGATATTAAAGAGCAAGAAGAACTTTTCAAAACCAATATTATCGCTCGAAGAAAAACTCTTGAAAGAAAACTCTCTGATTTTGCAGGTAATAGGGATGCCACATCTGTTGAGTTGAATAAAGCTGGAAGAAAATTGGCAAAATTGGCAAAAGTAATTTCAAAGCCGGAACCAGATATTGAAAATTGTAAAGTAGAACTTCGCAATATAGCAGAACATATAGGTTCAATCCGAGAAGTATATGAAAATACTAGAAGAGATTTAGAATATGCTCTCAATACTAGGCCCACAATTAGGACAATAGTGGATGATTTTGTAAAAAATATTCAAACTTATAGTGGGCAGTGGGAAAAATTAGCAGATGATTCGGAAGGACGTTATTCGCATGTAGTTGAACACACAATTCCAAAAGAGTTTGGTTCATTAGAATCTGAAATACAAGAAAATGGATTTCATATTTTACTTGCAGGCTCCAAAAGAGATCCTAACGACGTTCAAGAATTTGAAAGAGATTTGAATAACCCAGATGATGAGGGCCTAGAAGAGTGATTTAGAAGACATGATTTTTTCCATTACCTGTGGAATCATTACCGACTGCTACCCTGTAAAGTTCATCCCAGTCTCCCATTATTATATGCGAAAGATAATTAGCAGATTCTAAAGGGGTTATTCTTTCTAGTACCAATGTAAATTTGCCTTCAGCGTCTGGCAATTCGATTATTACCTCAAATCTAGTTTCAACTGATTCGATGTCCCCTTCTGGAGAAACTGTAGATGACTTTAGTGTCAAATCATCATCTGTTTTTGCTTGCTTTAATAGAGAGCCAATTTTTCTTTGAGCGACATGTATGCCAATAATTCCTTTAAATTTCGGATTCATATTAGATTCTAACATACTTTCAAGGAAAAATATATTCTGAGAGGTTATATCGTTAATTTCTTCTACTAAACTTATTGGAAATCCTAGTCTTGATACCAATAAACAAAATCCATGTAATGGTGGAGGAGTAAATCTTGAATCATTTTTTTCTGATTTGTACATACCTAATGTATGTCTTCTAGCTTTTATTCCTGAAGATTCCCAATCAGACCTACTAATTGCATATCCTTGTATTACATCATCCCTCCTGGATTCTTCTAAATTGTTTAATATTTCTTTGGAATTATAGTCTGTCTTATTTTCCTTATTCCAAGTTTTGAAATTTATAATTTCCAAATCTGGCCTAGCTCTTCTCAATTGTCGAGAAATTAATTCCGAATTACAAACTATTTTTGCATCCTTTATCAGATAGTAAAGATTGTCTTCGCTTACAATTACCCAACTTGCATCCCTACGTGGTAGAACTGCTACAACAGCAAGTTGATCTTTCGATCCAGAATAATTATTCCATGCAATACCTGAACAGGACATTAAATCATAGTCTCCACCAGTCAACTTATCTATAGATTCCGAAATACTTTCTGAGACATTATTAACCATGAAATTAAATTTCCCACTTTCTTCGAATTTTGAAAGTTGTTTATTTGATCCATCATCAAATTCACTGCATTGTAAAACTGATAGTTGATCTTCGCCACCCATATGCTCACCCCATCACTCGCGTAGTCCACTACCGCCTATGACTCTCGTTGATATAGGCGACCCTCGTCGCAGCCGTTGTGGAAGTATGGATTCTGAGTTATGGAATATAAATAAATTAACAGCACTCAGAGAAATTATCGATGAAGAAGTTTTGCGAGTATTAGACCAATCTGGTGAAGATGGTCATACTGAAGTATCTGAATTAGCAAAACATATCATCATGGCTGGTGGAAAAAGGATGCGGCCACTTCTCATCCTATTGTGCTACGAATTAGTTGGTGGCCAAAACATAGATGAAATCATGCCCCTAGCTGTTGCTTTTGAAATGATACATAGTGCTACCCTAATTCATGATGATATTAATGACAATTCAAAATTAAGAAGAGGTGTTCCTACAATTCACGAAAAAGCAGGATCAGTAAAAGCACAAATCACAGGTGATTGGTTATTTGTTCAAGGTTTTGGCTTGGGAGGAAGATATGATGAAAAAATAGTATCGATTATGGCAAATTGTTGTGCTAAAATTGCTTCTGCTGAATTAGAGCAATATGGACATATACATGATATATCTACTACTCCAGAAGATTATTTTAATATTATCGAAGGAAAAACTGCAGGTCCTTTTTCTGCAGGTTGTGAAGCTTCTGCAATTATAGCCAATAGTAATAGTAACCAAATTTCTCTGATGAAAGAATTTGGCCTCCAAGTGGGAGTTGCGTTCCAAATTGTAGATGATTTATTGGATTTAACTGGAGATGAAAGAACTGGAAAACCAAGGGGTTCTGATATTCTAGAAGGTAAAATGACCTTACCACTAATTCACTCATTAACAATGTTGCAAGGAGAAAAAAGGAAAAGAATGGAAGAGATGATTCTTAAATTCAATATGACTCATTGGGAAGAATTGATTACAATGCTTGAATCAGCAGGAAGCATTGAATATGCTAAGCACTTGATAAATAGCCACTTAGATCGTGCCCTTACTATTCTTGAAGAGTTTCCTGATACACAAGCAAGGACTCTAATCTCTGAAATAACTAAATATGTTCGAGAAAGACATGATTAGAGGAGGAATTAATGGTGTCATCCACTGATACGACGGATACTTCTTCAGATAACTTCGACTATGATGTTATCATTATCGGAGGAGGACCTGCTGGAAGTACTGTTGCCAGATATGCATCGAGTGAGGGCGTAAAAGTTCTAGTTATTGATGCTAGGAAATCGATAGGTACCCCTCTACAGTGTGGTGAACTAGTTCCATCCACTGATGAAATGCAGCGTTTATGCCCCGATGTCCCAGACATGAATGATCTATTTAGAACACCTGAAAGAGCTATCTCTAGACGTTCTTCAAAAATGAGTATTGTCACGCCCTCAGGTAAATCTCTGGATTACAAATTTGAGGGATTGGTATTGAATAGAGTAGTTCACGATGAAGCTCTTGTTGAATTGGCAAAACATGCAGGAGTAGAATACCTAATTGACACATACGTGAATAAAATATCTGGAAACAGTGTATTTACTCGTAAGGGTGATGAAATTAGAGCAAAAGTCATAGTTGGTGCTGGAGGCCATAATGATCCATTAAGAAGAACATATTGGAAAGAAAAATCATTGAATATACCTGTTAAATTTTCATTAAAAGAAGGTGAATATGGCGAGTCCGTGGAATTACATTTTGGCTCAATTGCTCCAGGAGGTTATGCTTGGATGTTTCCTAAAGGTAGTGGTGCAAACATTGGATTGGGGATTCAAAGAAATATTGCAAAGGGTAAATCGCTGAACAAATATGCATCAGATTTCATTAACAAATACGAGGGTGAGGCCACATTTGATGGAGCAGGTTCTTTACCAATGTCAGGGACCATTAAAGAATTTGTAAAAGGTAATTATGTGTTAGTAGGTGATTCTGCTGGAATGGTCCTACCATCAAATGGGGCAGGAATCACCATAGCAATGATTGGTGGAAGAATTGCTGGAAAAGTTATAGCAAGTCACATTCAAAACGGCACCGAACTTGGTGAATACGAAAAAATATGGAAAAAGCAAATGGGAAAGGTAATGAAAAATTCAAAAAGATCATTTAAGATTGGGAGTATTATATTTAGGCTACCAGATTGGATTCTCAACTTACTTTTCAACAGATTAACCAAAGGTATTATTTGGCGTGCAGTAACTTGTAGAAAGATGTTTTGGGTAATATGATTCATGGATGAATTTGAACCGTTTTTGTTCCGGATTTAAATGGATTATTCTCAACAAAATTTTCTCGAATCGTTACAGTCATAAACTGATTTGAAGTGGCCGATTTCACCTAAGGTGATTTTATGAGTAAAATAGAGGTTTTGAAGCGTATCAAAAATTCAGAAAATGATGCGAAGATATCTATAGAAAATGCTAAAGGAACGGCTCTGGAAATTATTTCAAAAGCAAGAGTTGGTTCTTCTGAAACTATTCAACATTCCCAAGTGAAAGCCCAAAAGAAATCAAGAGAAATTTTGGAGACTGCAAAAGCAGCAGCAACTAAGGAAGCAGAGAAAGTTTCTGCTGATGGTGAAAAACAAATTAATCAGATTCACGATTCCAGCGTAAATAATAGGAAAAATGCAATCGATATTGTATTAAATGATTTTTTAAATTGAGGGGACCCAATTGTTCACAACTGCAGATATGACAAAAATAGTGTTGGCTGGCACGCTTGATCAGTTGCCAGACACTCTGAATTTAGCTGCAAATTTGAAAACAATCCACATCAAAGATTATGAAGGAACTGAATTGAATTTGGGAACTCCTGATGAAAGTGCAGACGATTTAAGTAAAGAGTTGGCACGAATGAGAGGTTGTGCTGCTAGCTTGAATCCTAAGGCTGATTCTGAAATGCTTTCTGCACCTGTAGTTAGAAGAGAATTGGCTGACACTTTAATTTCAAAAGTAGGCGAGGTTGTAAATTCAATAAAAAAAGCAGAAGATATTGAAGATCAAATTGAGCAAAATTTAGATTTCATATCTGTGTTAAATAAACTATCTCCTTTGGGCCTAGAATTAAACTACCTTAGAGACTATGACTCATTAGATGTAAACGTAGGCATTGTTCCAAATCTAGGTAATTGTAGATTGGCTTTGACTGAAGTCAATAACGATATGCAAGAAATTTCCAGTAACATTAGTGGAAAGGATGGAGTTATAGCTGTGTTCTCAAAAAATAATGCTACAACAAATGTTCAGAAGATTTTAGCATCAGAAGGGTTTCAACCCATTCAATTACCAAAAGAAGGTGGGCTTCCATCTGAGATAATCTCTCAGTTAGAAAAAGAAAACGGAGAATTAGCAAACAAATTGTCTACAATGAATGAAGAATTAGATTCTTGGAATTTAGAGAACGGCGGCATGTTACTTGGTGGCATGGAATTGCTAGAAAGGGATTTGGAAGTACATACTGCACCAGTGAAAGTTGCAGTAAGTGAGCATGCATTCATACTAGAAGGTTGGGTAATTAGCGAAAATGCAGAGGAAACAAAAAAATTGTTGTTAGAAGTAACTACTTATGTTGAAACTGAAGATTTTGAAATGCCAGATCACCATCATGGGCATAGTGAACATGAGGTTGAGTTGCCTCCTGTTGCTTTTACTAACTCCCCAATGGCTCAGCCATATGAATTACTTACAGATGCAGTGGGAAGGCCTAGATATGGAAGAATGGATCCTACTTCATTCATGTTTTTGACATATCCACTTTTCTTTGGAATAATGCTTGGAGATTTAGCATATGGACTTGCAACAATGGGTCTAGCTTGGTGGGTAAACAAAAAGTTTGGAAAAAATGATCTTGCTAGACATGCGTCAAAGTTGCTTTACTATATTGGAGCATCTACTGCAATATTTGGTATCATTTTCGGAGAGGTATTAGGATTTGATGTGACTCCTGGATCAACACATGCACCCTCTTGGTTATCTTGGATGTCAATAATATATCCACACCACCACATTTCCCTTCACTTGCCGCTGAATGTAGTTCTTGCTTACCCATTCCACAGAGTAGGTGGAAATTTAGAAGATTTAATTATCATTACAATATATATGGGGGTTGCACATTTGGCTCTAGGGATGATTATTGGTTTCAGAGACGTTTTGAAAGAACATGGTCTTGTTGCTGCGATTTTCGAAAAAGGATCTTGGATGTTAGTTTTGGGTGGGGGTTTCTTTGCAGTGTATTCATTCATAATGAGTGGGAAACAACCATCTGATGCATATGCTGCTGTCTTGGCAGATATGGGGATGTATGGTGGAGCTGTTTTACTAACTGGAGTTGTCATGGTAATCATCATGCTTTGGAAATATGAAGATATCCCATTACCTATTGCCATAGGCTTGGGCCCACTAGAGTGTTTGCAGATATTATCCAATACTATTTCTTATGTGCGTCTTTTCGCAGTAGGTTTGGTAGGGGTAAAAATTGCTGAATTAGGGAATGAAAAATTCTTCGAGCCAGCTGCTCATGCAATGGCTCACATTGGACATGACCCGCTAACAATTTTAATTAGTATACTTAGCATAATTTTGCTAGTAGTGTTATGGATTGCTGTTCAACTATTTGCATTGGGACTTGGATTGTTTAGCCCTAATGTACAAGCTGCCCGTCTGCATTTTGTAGAATGGATGGGTAAATTTTACGAGGTAGGTGGGGTAGTATTTGCTCCATTTGGCCATAAACAAAACTACGTGGAGGTAGAATAAATCAAATCATAGTCCAAAAATAATTATAGGGACAAAAGGAGGAAAAAAACATGAAAACGAAATATATGAGAATTGCGTTGATGGTGCTTATGCTATCTATGGCTACTGCCTTGATTGCTAGCAGCGTTAGCGCACAAGACGCAGCAGATAATACAATGACCGTAGAAGCAATGGGTAAACTTGGAGCTGGTATTGCTCTAGCCGGATGTGGATTAGCAACTGGTATTTCCCAGGGCCAAATTGGAGCATCAGGGGTAGGAATGGTAGCTGAAGATGGTAGCAAATTTGTTACTGCACTAATCTTTATGGCAATTCCTGAAACAATTGTATTGTTCGGATTTGTTGCATTATTCTTGCTATAGACAAAATAGGAGTGGGAAATTATGTCATTAGACGCTCTAGCGGAGAATATCGCTTCTTCTGCACAAAAAGAAGTGGATGCTATTATTGCTGAAGCGGAAGCTGAAGCCTCAAAAATAAATGAGGAAGCAAAGATTGAAGCTGCTAAAGTTATGGAAGGCGTGATCTCTAAAGCAGAAAAAGAAGCCACATTAATAGAAACTGAATTGGCTGCATCTGCTAAACAGAGTATCCAAAAAGATATTCTAATCTCAAAAAGGAAAGAATTAGATGAGACTTGGACTGCATTACTAGAGATAGTTGGTTCTGCAAAATTACCTAACAGAGGTAAAATGCTGAAATCGCTTCTATCTGAAGCCAAAAAAGTATCTACAAAAGATATGGTACTCAGACCTGTTGGAATTGACAGAAAGGTTCTTGAAAAGGAAGCAAAAGATTTCAAAATTGGTTCTGATATAGATGGACTTGGTGGATTCACATTGGAAAGTGGTGATGGTACGATTAGTCTTGATTTCCGTTTTAAAAGTCGATTAGAATCTACCTGGAATGAAAAATTAGGAGAAATTAGAGATTGTTTATTTTCTTAGGTGTGTGAAAAAATGGTGATGTCAGCAATGGATTCTTCAAACGTAGAGAATGCCTCTGCGCGCTGCAAAGCTCGCAAAGCATCTTTACTTGATTCAACTCGTAAGAGGCAACTATTGCAGCAATCACCTAGCCAATTAGTAACAAGTATAGCAGATTGTGGATATCGTAAAGAGATTGACATATACTCAACTAGATTTGAAGGTGCTGAACTAATAGAAGTTGCATTGGCTCACAACTTGTCAAAAGATGTTGCAGAAGTGACAAATTTCTGTCAAGGTAACCTTAGGAAACAAGTAGGAGTTTACACTGCTCGTTTTGTATATCAAAATGCAAAGACAGTGCTACGTGCTGTTCAAAATAATGTCGATGTTGAAGTAGTAGAGAAATCAATACTTCCAATTGAAAATGAATTGAATTCTAAATGGATTGAAATTGTTAGGGGAAATGATACTCTTGGATCCGCTGTGGAAGCCATGGTGGGCATGCCTTGGTGGCGTACTCTAATGGATATGCCTACGGACTCAACACTACAAGAATTTGAAGATGCACTAGATAGACACTACTATTCCAATGCATTATCTGCTGTAAAGGGTCCAAACCCTGCATCAAATAAACTTAGGAAATTTTTACAAATGGAAATAGACCAAAGAAATATTGCTAATATCTTAAGAGCAAATAGGGAAAATTTGACTAGCGAAAGTAGAACAAATATGTTTCTATCAGGAGGTAGTCTCTTTTCAGGTCCACAACTTCGTGCAGCAGCAAACATAACTGATAATAGTTCATTGCTAGATCTAATCAGAAGAAGTGGAAAAATGGATGTCAATAGTTTTGAAGAGGCATTAAAAGATTCTGAAAATCTGAATACATTAGATCCTGTCATATCTTGGATTGATCACTATAGGCACGAGCAATTGAGGAAGTTGAGTTTCCTTCACCCTCTTTCAGTATTGCCAGTGATATACTATATAGCATCCAAAGTTGAAGAAGTTCAAGAGTTAAGAATGATGGTTAGAGGATTGTCTGCTGGCCTCAGCAGAGAAGAAATTGAGGCGCATATGAATATTTAGAGGTGGTAAGAAATGGAGATAGCAGTTGTTGGAGATAGTGATTTCACACTCGGATTCAGACTTGCCGGTGTTGAAAAAATACACAATACAACAAATGAAGAAGAAATGGCTAAGATACTTAAATCACTTCTTGATGATAGTGAAATAGGAATCATAGTTGTTGATTCAGAAGATTTACTTGTGTTGCCTGAAAGGTTGCGACAGCAACTTTCAGACAGCGTTTCCCCTACTGTGCTGGGCATCGGCACTAAGGAGGATAATACTTTACGAGAGAGCATTCGTAAAGCAATAGGTGTCGATTTATGGAAGTGAAAAAATGAGTGAAAAAGGAGTAATATATCGAATTTCGGGGCCTGTAGTAACGGCAACTGGGATGAAAGCTGGAATGTACGATGTTGTTCGTGTAGGGGATGAAGGTCTTATGGGTGAAGTTATCGAACTTCATGGCGATAAAGCAGTCATACAAGTATACGAAGACACAAGTGGAATTAGGCCGGGTGAACCTGTAATCAATACAGGAGACACGCTATCCGTTAGTTTGGGTCCAGGTCTATTAACACAGATTTACGATGGAATTCAACGTCCACTTGCTACCCTAGAAGAAGTGATGGGTGTTTTCATCACAAGAGGGGTTGATGCAGATGGTATTGATTTAGAGAAAAAATGGGAATTCCAATCAAAAGTTGCTAAAGGTGACGAAGTTTCCTCTGGACAAACTATTGGAGTAGTACAGGAAACTGATACAATTGTTCACAAAATAATGGTCCCACCTGGAAAAGGTGGAGTGGTTAAAGACATCAAAAGTGGTGAATTCAATGTTACTGAAACAGTATGCACATTAGATGATGGTACTGAACTCCAAATGATGCAAAAATGGCCAGTGAGATCACCTAGGCCATATCAACAAAAGTATGCACCAGATACACCATTAGTTACTGGCATGAGAATTCTAGATTTCCTCTTTCCACTTGCTAAAGGTGGTGCAGCGGGAATACCTGGACCGTTTGGTTCGGGAAAGACTGTTACCCAACAGAGTCTTGCTAAATATTCTGATGCACAAATAGTTGTATACATTGGATGTGGTGAAAGAGGAAATGAAATGACTGAAGTTCTAGATGAATTCCCTCACCTTATTGATCCAAATACTGGAAAACCTTTGATGAATAGAACTGTTATGATTGCTAACA
>CAYSJV010000041.1:0-15608 GCA_964431435.1 uncultured Candidatus Poseidoniales archaeon | reverse complement strand
GTCAGGTAAAACCCATTTCATAAACACGATTCCCATTATTATCAAAGTTAGAAAAGTGATGAATAGGTGGTATGATAATTGCTGCTGATCCCACGAGTTGAATAAACCATATATCATTGAACCTGACCAATACAATGACCAAAATATACCCCATAAGAATAGGAATATTACTAGTGCACTTTCACCAGATGGCGCAAGTTTTGCACTAACAACAGTACCTGGTTCAACTGGGTTGAAAACTCCATGTTCAACTGCTTGTTGATACGTTGCAATGTCGAGATCAACACCTTCCAGCGCTGCTCTAGCATCCTCTACACTAACCTTCCCAGAAGCTACTTCTTCCAGCAATATTCGTAATTGGTCACGTGATTTCATTGATCCCCTCTCCTATTATGGTGATATCTTAGGCGAAGTAAATTACTTCTTCCAGTATAACTCTGGCTAAATCCATATCTAAGCATAAATCCACAGAATATGATTACTAGTACCACTGCACCAAATCCCAAAAGACCTAGCCAGTGTGCTCGAAACTCGGCACCCATTTCGTGCAATTCAACTCCTTCTGAATGTGCTTCTGCAGGAGTGACAACTCCATCATTTATCCATATATCAACTTTAGATGGAGTACCATCTACTGCACCCTCTGGTATGAATGAATTTCCTCTATTCCACTGATCACCCGCCATGGCATCTGCACCATTGACACTATTCGCAGATATCCAATAATCGACAGGCCCTGAACCTGTTTCTGGCGCAACCCACTTTATGACCCACGTTCTGTCTTCAACGGTAGCACCTGCAGATGTGTGAGTAAGAATAGTTGAGTCTTCCTCCCAGTTTTGTAACAAATTTTCAAATCCAGTTCCAGGAGATAAAGTCCCATGGCTAAATTTGAGTGAAATACCACCTGTATTACTGGCCGTGTTTATGTCAGGACCACCTATGATTTGAATAGAGATTTCATAGGATTCTCCTGGTGTGTAACTAAGGGGGACATCTCCCATGATAACAGTCACTGAGATGGTTGTCTCTTGACCATGGCAAGTACAGCCGTCTCTTGCAACATCAGTAGGGCCACCCGCTGAAGACTGGTCTCCACCGATACCTGTTGGAAGCGCTAGAACGGAAGTTGAGATGCACATGCAAACTAGGAGTGCGAATAGAGAAACAGCCTTGCGAGACACAGTACCTATTTTCAAAAACCCACCCTGCATTTGGCCCCAAAAATTAACACCCAATAAACGTTCGGTGCCCGCATTCTACGAATGCGGAAATAATGAGGACATAATACCCCCTCTCGTGAAACAAAAAATATTCTCATAAAACGGAATATGAAAGCACTAATGAGGGGGGTACCACTATCACTTCTTGAGCGGAATGTCGGAGCAACCATACAAAAATGTCTATAATTTGACACCAGAGCAAATAGACAACTTAGATTCAGCAGAGGATCTTATGGAAATGCATAATCTAAATGAGTCCGAACAACTTCTTTTGAAAATGCTTGAGGACGACCCTCAATGCGTACCTGTTTTGAACAATCTAGGGGTTCTTTATGGAAAGCATTTTTGTGAATTTGAAAAAGCAATTGAATATTATAGCAAGGTTCTGGAAATCGAGCCCGACAATGCATGGGCTCGAGATGAAAGAAGGCGTTATCAAAGATATGCATCTTATGATTAGATGTCAGTAAAGTAAACTAACTTTGACGCACTAAACTACACTGGGCTGAGAATGGACGATTCTGCTTTGTTAATTGCTGGGGTGGGTGGCTTAGGTTGCATCTGGGCTAACAGAGCTCACCAAACTTGCTCCGGTTATGCTGATTTGGTATTGATTGATGCAGAGAAAAATAGCTTGATGGAAGAAAGCAGTGCTCATATATTGCAATTAGGTATTGGAGAAAATCCAGCAGGATGTGCAGCATTACCACCCTTGGGGAAAGAGAGAATGAGATCGATGGCACCTCTGGTTTCAGATTTAATGCGTCCTGTAGAGATGGTAGTTATTTTGTCCGGTTTAGGTGGGGGTACTGGCGGTGGAGCTGCACCCGAATTTGCAAGGCTGGCCCGACAAAAAGGTGCACTTGTAATCTCGATTGCAACTTTGCCTTTTGAATCACAAATGGTAAGAAAAAGATTGGCCGAGAAATCTCTGGATGATTTACGAACATACAGTGATGTGTGTGTACAGGTTTCCCTCGATAGATTGGCATGGCAAGCAAGGGAACGCGGACTTGATTGGACAAAGCGTACAGGTTGGATTGAAGAACTAACTACTGGTTTAATTCAAACACTTGCTAGAGTTGGTAAAATCAACCTCGACTTGATGGACCTGCGCACAATTATTTCGAGAGATGGGCAAGCAACAATGTTGGTGGCAGAATCAGGACTGGGCGAACCTCTCAATGTATTTCAAAGAGCAATGAGTGCACCTCTTTTTGAAATGGATTTTTCAGGTGCGACCGGTTGCTTGTTACAGATTGAAGGAGGGCCTGATATGACTATCGAACATTTGGACGAAGTTGCTTCGGCGTTTACATCGGGACTCCACAATGATGCGCAAGTCATTCTTGGTGCAAGGGTGGGCGATGAACTCGAAGGCAGGCTAAGAATTGTAGTTGTGCTGAGTGGAATGACGGAGTAATCAAAATATTAAATTTGATATACTTAGCAAGAACTCACTGTTGCTGAAATTGAAACAACTCGACTAAGGTTACTAGTAGCAAAAACATCGTGATTTGCAGCAATCAACTCGTCAAATCCGTCTCCATCTATATCTACAGTTTCTAGTGAAATGAGGGCTGTATCAATATCGTTTACTGGACTAACCAAATCCCAAGTTGAATCATCCCAATCAAGCCACACAATGTTTGGATGAGTTCCATAATCAATTGCAAATGTTGTGTCCACAAATGGTCTAAAGCCAACAACAACAATTTCTTTGACACCATCCTCGTCGATATCAAAAAGTGCTGAATCGTAGGCGCCACTAAACCCTAACAACCGTTCATATTCAAATTCACCTTGACCTCTGTTTTCAATTATTGATAGTCCATGATATTCCCAAAAAAGTTTGTCATTCGGAAAATCACCATCCATCATATCACCATTGGTGAATAAAATATCCATGTCACCATCACCTTCGATATCCACTATATTCATCCCACTCATTCCATAAAATGGATATTCTGATTTGAACAAAACTTCAGATTCAAATCCGCCTGTTCCATCATTCCAGTAAATTACAATCTCTTCGGAGAGTTGAGAAATAACAGAGACAATATCCATATCACCGTCGTTGTCGATATCAATAGGTATTGCTTCAATTGCACCCGATTTATTTTCTAATTTGTGCCATGTCCAGTTGTAACCCCCTATATTCTCAAGCCACCCAACTGATCCATTAGTATCACCAAATTCACACAATGTTAGGTCTATGTCTAAGTCACCATCTAAATCTGCAGCCTCGGAACAAACAGTTCGTCCAATTTCTTCAATTATTATTCGTTCAGTTCCCACTGAATCATTTGTAAAATCAGATGAATATATTGCGGTCAATTTACCAACTTTCTCGGGTGAGGGAAAAAGAATTCCAATATCTGATACAATCAAATCAAGAATACCGTCGCCATCAATGTCTGCCGAATCTATGCGAACTGGAGCAGTTAAATTCGTTGAATGATATAGGGTCTCTGAACAAGGAAATGTACATGGTAACTGTATTATTGAAAAAGCCCCACTCAGTGGCTCTGTAAAAACTAGCGATTTTGTTGAATCATTGAATACATTTAGCGCTCTAACATTTGCTACAACTGATCTATTTCCAATTGATTCAACTACTGATTCATGTTCTAGAACAAATAATGGAGGGCATTTAATTTCCTCTTCTATTGGTTGAGATAAGCAACCTGTGATAATAATTTGGAAAATTAACAATGTCATTAGAGCCCTTATTGATGGCAACATCGGGTTACCATCCTTTCTTTGGTGTGATTAGAAACTCTCCTTTTGAATCCATAAGATCTGCACTTTTCAAAGAGCTTTTTATTACAATACGATGTAATAACAACAGAGTCAAAAGAGTAACTCCGTGGCCTATCCCCATTACAAAATCAACATTTTTACCAACTATTACAGTTACCATTGTGATGCTGCCTGCGTACCCAAAGCCAAATGAAAGCCCCCAAAAAAGAGCATTCTTTTGAGTGAATATTTTACTACCTTTACTGATTCCTCTGCTAGATAAACTCCAAATTGTCATTAATACTGTGAAAATCATGAGGGTAATTTCTTCAACAATCATCAACATATCATCATCTGCCCCTACAACTCTTCGATAAATGCTTAGCAAATGCCAGGACATGAATAAACCAAGTATCAAACTCCACCAAAATACAAATTTGGATGTGTTTTTTCTGTGTCCTGCAATTATTCTCAAGGATCTAGTTGTATTTTGCATGAATAATAGCATTCCAAACACTATGGCAAGGAAAATTCCACCTTCTCCCATGAATACATCTTTAATTTCTCCCTCCGAGCCTTGCAAATAATGATAAAACAAGATTACTAACCCCGAAGAAAAACTCAATGTAATAATCATTTGAAGGATGGTTTTGAAGAATGTAGAGGGTTCTGTTTCAATCGGTTCTGAAGTGTCAGTCCTCCTCTTTATGGATGCAACTATTGAGTTTTTAAATGAAATTGCTTGAGTAATACTCCATACTATGAAACATCCTCCTAGTATGAGAGGTAACATACTCCCAACTTCTTCCATTCTGCTGTCTTTTCCAAACAATGCTAACATTATTCCGAATATAATCCCGCTAAACAAAAGTGGCAAAATCCATGCTTTTAGCCATGATTTTGAAGTGCGAATTAATTTGGCTTGGAATTGTTCAGCCCCCTCTTCATCAGAATCTTTTTCAACTTTTTTTGTTGTTCTCAAAAGATTGTCGATTTTTTCGTTACCACTCGTTATTGCAATCCCGGCATATCCTATACAAAGTGAAATATATCCAATTGCAATTAGTTCAGAGTTTTCATCACCTAGTTTCGCAAGTACAAATAATACTGAAGAAGCTACAATCAATAGAAGTATGTGGGGTAGTGTTTCTTTTGCTAACAGCGTAGCAATCAATTTTCTTAAAGTAAAGTCTTCATCGAGTTTGCTCTCTTCCTCTTCCTCTGCTTCATCTACAGACACTAGATCCATATTTTCTTCATCAGAGTCATCCACCTCCTCATCTAAATCGTCATTATTATCATCGGTACCTATGATGGCAAGTGCATCCTTTAGTGATGGAACCTCATCTTCTTCTACATCCTCTTCTGTAGAATCATTTTGGTCTTCTTTTTCATCTTCTTCTTTTTCAGCCTCTTCTTTTTCATCTTCAATTACTGAGGTATCATCATCATCTATGTCAATAACTTCGTCAACATTTTCTTCAGATTCATCAGCAGTAACTGCATCTTGTAATGCTTCACCAGTTTCATGCACAATTTCTTCGGTAACATCTCCAATTATTTCTGCACCTTTAGCACCTACAACTCTTGCAGATACTTCTTTTACAGCCGTAACAGCTACTTCTTCAACAATTTCTTGCACTGAATCAATAACCTGATCTAATACTTCAGATGTTTCCTCATTGCTTGCATCTTGGTCAGCCTCTTGAATACTTTTTCTGACTTTTCTAATACGAGTCATACCTTCTTTTGATTTATCTTTAGGGTCTGCCTCTTCCTCGGCCATAACCTACCGATGAGTCAAACACTGTTAAGTTACACGCACAGTACACGTACTGTGTCCCGGAGTAAGAAGGTTACACCCGCTAGGCGTAAAAGGCGTTGGATAGGCATCACTTTCACAGAAAACATTTCCTCTGAGGATATTTTAAGTGACATCCTATCTAAGAATTTAGTAGAATGCAAATCCTGGAAAATTTTTGATTTCAAGTGTGGAGAATCTGTTGAAGAGAGTGTTGCAATTCTTCGCGTAGATAGATCTGATGAAATGTATGTCAGAGGTGTTTTATCAACTAATGAATTTGGGGTTATCTCAACTACATCTTCTGGGAAAATAAGGCTGGTAAGAGATAGAATGAATATTGTAAAAAAAAAATCAAACAATAAGTGAGAGGAATATGTTATTTGATTAGTTGTACTAAAAGAAGTATGGCGGGTGGAGGAAGCGCTGAACCAATTGGGATTCATAATCTATCCATATTGCTTGGTTCAGTAATTTTACTGTCAGTAGTAATGATGCTTCTTAATCGCATTTGGCAAGATGGCCCATTTTCTATAGATGGAAGCACGCTGTTACTTTTTATTATTACAATTGTTGGTGCCTGTATTTTGTATTGGGGTTTTTGGCATAGTAAACAACTAGCAAATCACGCGGACAATGTAGATGTATTTGAGGCAGAACTCATTGATTGAAATTAAATGAAAATGAATCTATGTCAGTAATTATCATTGGTTCTAAATCTGTATCATTCATTTTTTGTACAACTAATTGTCCATGATTGTTAAGACCAATAATCTTTACAAGTTTATCCTTACTTGTTGTTAATCTACCATTTTCAATTGATGTCTTCATCATTCTAAAGCAAAGATCCAATATTGAATTATCATCATATTTTGGTAGTAATGTATGTTCTTCAAATAAGCTAGATATACTTGCATCGAGTATTCTTGAATATGCGATAGGATCTATTTTTTGACCTGTTATTTCAAACAAACTTGATGCGTCATAATCTCGTAGATTATCATCTTCAATTTTTCCACAATTTATACCAATGCCAATGGCAACTTTATTAGTTTCACCTTTGGTGATAGATTGTATCAAAATCCCCCCTATCTTAGATGTTCTATAGAGTATATCGTTCGGCCATTTTATGCCTACTGAATTGTTGTAAATATCGTTTGGGATTAATTTTGTTTGACTTGGTATTTCACAGTCAGTTATTATTGCAATTGAGTCTATTACAGACATTGCAGCTTTACACTGTATTATACCGGGTATTTCATTGTAAGCATTTAGTAACCATGTCCCCTTGAAACCTTCACATATCTCATCCCACTTGTTTCCAGATCTACCTTTTCCATCGGTTTGATGTTTGGCGACTATCAATGTGCCATTTTTCAACTCCTCAGCCAATGCATATTCATTGGTTGAACTAATTTTCTCGAAATACGAGATTTTGCGATTACTCCAGGGTCTCCATGTGGTAAAAAGTGTTAGTGTTTCATTTTCTCCTAATTTACAAGTTGATAGTGTTCTGGTAGCCCAACCTTCATTTCTCCACATTCTTTGTAAATTACTTCCACGTTTGTTATTGGAATGTAGTAGTAGGACCATTCCTTCGGGCTTTAGTACAGGATTTTTGGTTAATATATTTCTGAGATGTTGACTTAACCCTTCATCTTTGTTATTTGAAAAATCTATCATTGCTGCATCTTCTAAAGGCCCCAATATTCCATGTTCCATTTGTTCATTGCTTAGGTAGGGCAAATTCCAGACAACAAGATCGGCACTTCCAGAACCGTACCATTTCTTTGAACCCAAATTATTCACAATCTTAGGTCCAGGTCCACCTTCGTTTACTTCTATTTGCGAGACATTATTTGCTTTTGCATTACCAATGCACGCTGCAACAGCAAAAGGATTAATGTCACAGGCAGTAACTGTCCATCCAAGCTTTGCAGCCAAAATGGATATCGCACCACTACCACATCCTATTTCAACCATCTTTTTATTTTCTACTTTCCCAATTTCTATCAGGTGTTGGGCAAGTAAATCTGTATCTTCTTTCGGTGGATAAACAGTTTTCGGAACAGTCAATTTAAATTTATAATCAGCAGTCGGAGCCCATAGTATATCTTGGGACTCAAAATCTTGTGAATCAATCTCTGATTTGATGGCGGAATTTATGTCCAAATCACTCCCCACATTGATTTCTGAGCAAGATTTACGTGAAAGTTTTATGGTGTATAGGTGTATCACAATACTGGTGCCCCTGCGGCCAAAGCCTCCATATCAGCGGTAGCCATGCTGTTATCCAATGAACAAGATTTAAGAACTGCTCGTCAGTCGGCGAAGGGCCCAACAAGTATTTTGGGCCTGTAGCTTAGCCAGGTAGAGCATCCGGCTTTTAACCGGACGGCCAGGGGTTCGAATCCCCTCAGGCCCGCTCCTTCTAAGCACAGGTTCGAGGTACTAAGGGCCTGTGGGGTGCATGTATGGTAGTAAAAAGCGCAACCAAGAAGCGCCTAATGGAACTAGGTGTTAGTGAGGATTTTGCACACAAATTAGCCACAGATCGCAACATGGATGCGATAAAAAAGATGACCGACGAAGAAGTTGCCAAAGATTTGGGACTTTCAATAGATGATGAACAAATTGTTTCTGTGATGGCAATAATTAGAGAAATTGGGACTCATAAACGATCTAGACGTAGCAAGAAAATTACAATAAGTGCTCGTGCCCTAGATGATGAAGATTTACCTACCGATACAATTCGATTTAATGTGCTTAATCACGCACTTTCACCACATCAAGAGTTGGTACCAATAGAAGATGAAGAGGATGTACTTTCCCCATGGGGCCTAATGCAAGAAGATTATGATGGAACCATGAGATTGGCAAAGGAATTGTTGCCTAAGGTACTAATTACTGATCCCGTGATACAAGTGATTAAGGAGAAGGTAGAAGCATTGGATGCAGCAACTTCTGCTGAGAATCCAGACCATGTTCCATTGCCAGCAGGTTGGTTAGCAGATCGGGTTTTGAAGATTATAAGACCAAGTCCTTCCGCAGGATTTACCGTGGCATACAGATTGATAGTAGAAAGTAATTGAGTGGTGATAAAATGAGGAGAATAACAGATGCATTTTTCAAAGGTAGGAGTTTGGTAAACCATCAAATAGCATCTTACAATGATTGCATACCAAGTAGTGACGCTAGATTAAGCAGAATGGAAAGAATAATTCGTAATATACGCGTTGGTACAGATGAAAAACCAGAGGATGATGAAGGAGGAATCATCAAACTCGATGTTATAGATGAAGAAATCATTATCAGAATTAAGAATATTCAACTAGGTTCTCCAGTGATTAGGGAAGCAAACGGCTCGGAACATCCAGCAACACCAGTTGAATGCAGATTGAGAAAATTAACTTACATGAGTCCTGTTACAGTAGATTTCACATTATCTAAATCAGGGCAAGAACTTAAGCCAGAAGAGGGAGTTGTAATAGGTAACTTGCCTATTATGGCTAGATCTGCAAGATGTAATTTAGATCCACGTCATATATTCAAATCATCAAATCCAGCATCAAAGGAGAATTTGTTATTAGAACCTCACAAAAATGCTGAGGAAATGGAGCGCTATGAAAAACTTCTGAGAAGAGTCGGCGAGGACCCAGTTGATCCAGGTGGATATTTCATTATTAATGGGACAGAAAGAGTTTTGATTTCTATGGAAGACTTAGCCCCAAATAGAGTGACTGTAGAATTAAACAAGCGTTATGCAAAGAAAACAGAAGTTGCAAAAATATTTTCACAGAAAGAAGGGGTAAGAAAACCAGTTACAGTAGAAAAAAGAAGAGACGGGATGTTATTAGTCAAACTTTCTACTGCAGGTAGCACACCTATCCCAGTAGTACTATTAATGCGTGCATTGGGTATGGAAAATGATCAAGAGATATTCAAAGCAATTGCCGGACCTATGCCTACTTTCAAGTATATTGTAGCAAATATCAATGAAGTAACACAGGGAGAGGAATATGGACCAACTCAAACTGAGTTAGATGCCCATATGTGGTTAGAAAAGAAATTTGCAGCAGGGCAGCAAAAGGAATACAGGGAAGCAAGAGTAAATCAACTTCTAGACAGGGAATTGTTACCACACCTTGGTGACAAGGTCGAGGATAGGATGAAGAAATCTATTTTCCTTGGTAGAATTGTAAGACAAGTTCTCGAAATGGCTACTGAAGGAAGGGAGCCAAATGACAAGGACCATTATGCAAATAAGCGCGTAAGATTAGCAGGAGATTTAATTGAAGATTTATTCCGTGTATCCATAAACGGACTTGCTCGCGATTTGAAATATCAATTGGAACGTAATCATAATCGAAAAAGAGATTTGAAGATAACAAGTTGTCTGAGGCCAGATGTACTGACATCAAAAATAATGCATGCTCTAGCAACTGGGAACTGGGTTGGTGGAAGAAGCGGTGTGAGCCAACTTCTTGATAGAACTACATACATGTCAGCACTATCTCACATGAGAAGAGTAACAAGTCCATTAGTTAGAAGTCAACCTCACTTTGAAGCACGTGACCTTCACCCAACTCAGTGGGGACGACTATGTCCAAATGAAACACCAGAAGGTCAGAATTGTGGTTTAGTTAAAAATGCAGCACAAATGATAGATGTATCTGAAGAAATAAATGAAGCTGAAGTACACAAGCAATTGGAGGAAATGGATGTATTTATGCCCGAAGATTGGTCAGATGGCGCAAGAGTGCATGTAAATGGTGATATTTTTGGATTGCACAAGAGACCCGATACATTAGTTAACCAATTCAAGAATGCAAGAAGAAGAGGCATTGTAAGATCTGAAGTAAGTATTCGCTTCGATAAAGAGAATCGTGATATTTTCATCAACACAGACAGAGGTCGTATTATGAGACCCGTACTCATAATGGATAATGGTTCACTTTCACTTACCAATGAACACTTGGATATGTTAGATTCAGGAGAGACAGACTTCCGTAGTTTGGTTACAAAAGGTGTTGTAGAATGGATAGATGCAGAGGAAGAAGAAGATCTTTACATTGCGCCAAGGCCATATGATTTACCGGAATATTCACCTAAATCAGGTAGGCCACTTACACATCAGAATACTTCATGGACCAACATAGGTGAGTTGGGAGCCACTCATGCTAAGCTTACTTGTAAAGTAAGAATGCCTAATGGAGATGAGGTTGAAGAGAAACACAAAGTACCACTTTACTGGGCACAAAAAGGAGATGATAAGAAATGGGCAGTCAATACCAACTATACTCATCTTGAAATCGACCCACAATTGATACTTGGTGTATGTGCAGGCTTAATTCCATACCCAGAACACAATTCAACACCAAGAGTTACTGGTGGTACTGCAATGGTCAAACAAAGCTTGGGATTACCAAGTTCTAACTACAGACTTAGGCCAGATACAAGATTGCATCTTCTGCATTACCCTCAGCGTCCAATGGTTGAGACCAATGCTATGAAAGCAACAAATTTCCTAAAGAGACCAGGTGGGCAGAACTTCATTGTTGCAGTAATGGCTCATCACGGATATAATATGCAAGATGCAGTTATTGTCAACCGAGGATCTGTAAATTTAGGATTAGGTCGAAGTAGTTTCATGCGCACATACAATTCAGAAAGAAGACGTTATCCTGGCGGGCAGGTCGAAGAAATAGAAGTACCAGGTAGCGGGTTGGAAGAAGTGAAAGGACTCCGACCGCCAGAGGAATATGTACATCTTGAACTAGATGGTTTGTCTACACCAGAAGTTAGACTAACTGGAGGAGATGTGCTTGTAGGAAAAACCTCACCTCCAAGGTTTTTGCAAGAGACTGGTGCAGGTGCATTTTTAGAAGCATCTGAACGAAGAGAGTCTTCAATGCTTGTAAGACATGGTGAAAAAGGATGGGTTGACAATATATTCGTTACAGAGAGTTTAGACAGTGGTAGGCTTGTCAGAACTACAGTAAGGAGTGAAAAGACACCTGAAGTTGGTGATAAATTTGCTAGTAGACACGGACAAAAAGGAGTCATAGGAAGACTTGTGCCTCCAGAAGATATGCCATTTACAAGAGATGGTGTAATTCCTGATTTGATAATTAATCCACATGCTATCCCAAGCAGGATGACAGTTGCCCATGTTTTGGAAATGATTGGTGGAAAAGTTGGTTCATTGGATGGTAGAACTATTGAGGGTACGGCTTTCCGCGGAGAGAAAGAATCTTTCTTAAGGGAAGGATTACTAAGAAACGGATTTAGACATACTGGAAGAGAATCTATGATAAATGGAGAATCTGGTGAAGAATACCCCACTGAGATTTTCATTGGAGTGATATACTATCAAAAATTACACCATATGGTTTCTGGTAAGATACATTCCAGAAGTAGAGGTAGAGTTCAGATTCTAACCCGTCAGCCTACAGAAGGTAGAGCTAGACAAGGTGGATTGCGATTTGGAGAGATGGAGAGAGATTGTTTAATTGCTCACGGTGCTTCAATGGTTATCAAGGACAGATTACTAGATCAATCGGATGGAGAATCACTTTTGGTTTGTTCAGAAACAGGTCATATCGCATGGTATGACTGGCGGCGCAGAACACATGTGAGCCCGGTATTAGGACCAGGTGCTGAAGTTCACGAGGTTCAGACATCATATGCATTCAAATTACTTCTAGATGAAATGAAATCACTTGGAGTAGCAATGAGATTAGAATTGGAGGACCGAAAATGAGAACAAATGCAGCATCTACATTAATCCCTAAAAGGATTTCAAGAATATCATTCAGTTTGATGGACCCTAATGAAATTAGGGCAATGAGTGCAGTTGAAGTAAAAACAGCTGATACTTACAAGGATGATGGGCATGCATTTAGACAAGGTCTTATGGACCCTAAAATGGGAGTAATCGAACCAGGAATCAGATGCGATACTTGTGGGAATAAGTATGACGAATGTCCAAGTCACTTTGGACATATCCAGTTAGAACTTCCAATTATGCATATTGGTTTTGTAAACCTTGCTAAAACCGCTTTAAAGTCTACTTGTAATTCATGTAGCCGTATTTTATTGCACGAAGCAGCAGGTACACACCCAAGTAACCCCGAGTTATCTGAACAAGATTATTACCGCGGAAGAGTCTCAGGAGTAATACAAAAGCATGGTGTGGGTTCAACTGAATTCTCAAAGGTTGTTAAGGAAATTGAAAAGACAACTTCCACTGCAAAAAGAAGTATTTGTATGCATTGTGGATCATCACAAGGAAAAATTGTTCTAGATAAACCAAGCACTTTCAAAGAAAAGTTTGACATAAAGGGTGGAGCGAAATCCGAAAGAAAGTTGAATCAAAGGGACATCCGTGAATGGTTAGAGAGAATTGAGGATAATGATTTGATTTTTATTGGGATGGATAAGAAAAGCCGTCCAGAATGGACAATAATGAGGGTATTACCTGTACCTCCAATTACTGTTCGTCCATCCATTACGTTAGATAGTGGAGATAGAAGTGAAGATGACCTTACCCATAAGCTTGTAGATGTTTTAAGAATTAATCAGAGACTTAGAGAAAATAGGGATTCTGGAGCACCGCAACTAATTGTTGAGGATCTTTGGGAACTGTTGCAATACCATGTTACAACATATTTTGATAATCAAACTAGCGGGATTCCACCTGCCAGACACAGAAGTGGAAGACCACTGAAAACACTCACTCAAAGATTGAAGGGTAAAGAAGGTAGATTTAGAAGTAATCTTTCAGGTAAGCGTGTTAATTTCTGTGCTAGGTCAGTGATATCACCTGACCCTTACCTTGGAATAAATGAAGTAGGTGTTCCTTTTGATATCGCAAAGGAACTCACAGTACCAATCCGAGTTACAGGAAGAAATCGTGAACAAATGCGTCAAATGATTCTCCGTGGTCCTAACACACACCCAGGTGTAAACTATGTCGTAAGAACAGATGGAAGAAGGGTACGTATTACAGATAGATCAAGATTATTTAATTCCGGATTCAGGTGTCTAAATCCTGAGTGTTTGCCTGAAACATCAATGCGTCAAGATCTAAGTTCAGTACTACCTGCACCTAATTTCTTGCCAGGTTTGGAAATTAAAAAATTGTCACGTAAGTTGATTGATGGTTCTAAAGAAGAATATTTTGATGTAGATATGGAAGGCACAATATCTAATCTAAAAGGTGAAACAAGAGATGGGAAGTTACTCCCACCTACTGAATCTCGAGGGATATTGAATCAAAGGTGGATTTTTGAACGTGAAAACCCAGATGTACATGTTGCTGATTATCCCGATTCAATGGATGTTACTTGTCCACACTGTGGTTCACCAGAAGTGGGTGAAGACGGAATTAGAAGTTTGGTCGTTGATAAATTGGCTACTGTTGATTTAGATGGTAACCCGCAACCAGGCTTGATAGTAGAGCGTCACTTGATTGATGCTGATGTGGTTATTTTCAACCGTCAACCTTCATTGCATAGGATGTCTATGATGGTACACGAAGTAAGAGTTATGCCTGGTAAAACATTTAGGTTTAATTTAGCTGTATGTACTCCATATAATGCAGATTATGATGGAGATGAAATGAATCTTCATATCATTCAGGGAGAGGAAGCAAGGGCTGAAGCTAAAATATTGATGAGAGTCCAAGAGCATATACTATCCCCTCGATATGGCGGAGCAGTCATTGGCGGTATACACGATCATATCTCTGGTGCATATCTAATGTCTAGAGACGATGAACTCGGAATAAGAAAATCACATGGATTGGAGATACTTAGTTCGATAGGCTATACAGGACCATTACCTAATAGTATCTGGATGTGCCCGAAAACAGCTAGTATTGTCAAGAAATCATCCCACAAGGGACCAATAGTTGAAGGTTTCAAGGGTCACGAACTTTTCAGTTTAATAGTTCCTGAAAATATTTCATTAAATTATCTTAGTAGAAGTAATGACAGAGTTGGAGTTGAAACAGGTGATGTTTCAGGTACTCTCGATAAAAGATCTATTGGTGCAGAAGATGGAAGGTTACTCGACGCGGTTGTACAAACTAATGGTTCAGCTGATGGAGCTAAATTCTTGGATGAAATGACAAGGTTGACTATTGCAGCATGTACTTCACTTGGCTTTACAACAGGGATAGATGATGAGGACTTGCGAGCAGACATTATTACTAAAATTGATTCTGAAAATAATGAAGCAAGAAAGCAAGTTGAAATTGAACTAAAGAAATTTGGTAAAAATGGAAGAGGTAAAATATTGGCTTCAAAGGAGAATGGATTTGATAAAACTCATGCTAAATTTGGAGAAGAAGTAAATTACACTTACGAAGCAAGACCTGGTAGAACTCCTATTGAAACACTTGAAGAGAATATTATGATTTTGCTTGATCAGGGTAAACAGCGATCAGGAGATATAGCAAAGGATGAACTGTTCGAAGGAACTAAATTTAACTCAGCTGTTAGTATGGCCATTTCAGGTGCAAGAGGCAGTGCAGATAACTTGACTATGATGGCAGCATCTATCGGTCAGGCTAAAGTTAGAGGTAAACGGTTAGAAAGAGGATATGAAGATCGTGTACTAGCCCATTTCCCAAGAGGTGGGAAAGGTGCCCAAGAAAGAGGTTTTATTTCATCCTCATTCAAAAGAGGATTAGAACCAACTGAGTTCTTCATGCTATCTGTTTCAGGTAGAGAGAGTTTGGTTGATACTGCGGTAAGAACTGCTAAATCGGGTTACATGCAAAGACGTTTAATTAATGCAATGGACGATTTGAAAGTACATCCTGATGGTCAATTGTC
>CAYSJV010000040.1:0-15753 GCA_964431435.1 uncultured Candidatus Poseidoniales archaeon | reverse complement strand
GGGGGGCAGGAGTCAGAAATGACTCCTGTCTCTCACTCGTTATTTTTCATATCACCTTAGATGAAGCCTCATTTTATCGATTAATGATTCTCTGAAGGTTAACAATTTCAGTTTAGGGCCATTCAGATGTACATCTATGATTGCACCTCTATTGAAATGGTATTCATCCCATCCATCTGGTACCACATATCCTCTATGCATGTCACTAGTTATTGATGTCACTTTATCAGTCCATTCAAAATACTCACCATCTTTTCTATTTGATCTAGGTAAATCCCTTGCCACAACTAAATAATGTGAGTTAATTTGTTCTGAATCAAAAATCATTCCTTCGATATTGCACACATGTCTAAACCAAGCACCTTGTCCGAAAAATGTTGAAAATAATAACCCTGATGAGGAGTGTTTGACATTCACATCACCCCTTTGAAGTACATATTTAGATGGGGCATATTGATGAGTGTTGGCAATTAACAAATCATTCAATGCAGGGTCTGATTTAATGGAGTTTCCACTTGCTGATGTGATTTCTGCTTGCAATCTCGGCAACTCATTTATTATTGCAGTTCCATTTAGAACCTGTGAAAGGTCATCCTCAAAGGTTGAAACTCTTGAACCCATGTAGAATCCAAAACTACCATTTTTATCTTCATCCACAGGATCACTATTAACACCCATTACTAATGTCTCTTCTCCAATGTTATGTGAGATAGATGTGAGTGTACCATCTCCTCCAAGAACAATCACAAGCTGTTTAGATTCGAAATCAGAACGTACTACTTTCTCTCTTGCTACAAAATCAACATTCACATCCTCATTCTTACATTTATTCCCTAACATTATTCTAATTGCATCTAGGGATTCATCGTGTACTCTCTCAAAGTTTTTTTTGTAAACAACTAATATCTCTGAAATCATAAAATCACCACTTTCAATCACTTTTTGGAACTAGGTTCATGGAAGCAGAATTGATACAATACCTCTTTCCATTTGGTCTAGGGCCATCTTCGAACACATGTCCAAGATGAGATCCACAATTGGAACAAGTAACTTCAATTCGTACCATTCCAAATTTCACATCTTCTTTGTAATGAACTGAACCTTCTTCAAATGCTTTTGAAAAACTTGGCCAACCAGTACCAGAATCGAACTTGTCAACTGAGCTAAACAAATTTGAATGGCAACAAATACAGAGATATACCCCCTCCTCTTTACAATCCCAATATTTGTTTTGGAATGGAGGTTCTGTTCCACAATTAATACAGATCTCATATTGCTCTGGAGTAAGTATTTCCTTCCATTGAGATTTGTTCGACATTTTACAACCTACCTATACCAGTCCATCAAGCGCATTCATAAAAAATATTGCAGCAAATATCAGTAAAGTAATTGAGCAAATATACATTAATATCTTGTAATTATTGCCTTGTAAAAAATTAGACCCATAACCTGTCAGATATGCAACACTGATTTTGGCACCGATTAAACAAGTAAAGAATCCGATTAGGAATAGCAGTGGCATCCAATATGCAATTCCCCATGCATTGATTAGAAAAGGAGCCCCAATAAGTGCCCAGTAAGTCCATGGATTTGGATTTAATAAATTCGTAATTACACCTTTTTTTAATGAATCGTCTTCTTTTTCAACATCACTTTCAATTTCAGTAGTAGTTCTGAATGCAGTATCGTATGCTAGCCAAACTAGGAACAAGCCACCTGCTATACTTAGTATTGAAATTGCAATTGAATACCCACTTAAACCTCTATAGATAACTGCACACAGCAATATTATCGGACCATCTGTTAGCAATGGAGAGAGAGCGACTTTCAATCCTGATTTCCAATTATGTTTGAGAGTTTGTGTAATTACAACTGTAGTTAATGGACCTGGCTTGTAACCTTCAACAACACCTAATAGGATTCCAGAAAGCAGAAAGCCATACCACATGTTTTCGTCCAAAATAAAGAAGTCCACGTATTGGCGTACGCTTTACATTTTAATATGTTTCATGCGTTATTATCAATTGCTGCCTTCAGATAGTAGTGCACATGCAAGTAACAGGGAAGTTCGGAACTTATACAGAAGAAATGTGGATGGAGACTTCAGAAAGATATGAAATAATACCAATTACAAGGGATGTTCAGAATATAATTAGCAAAAGTAGAATCGTTGATGGTTTAGTTCTTGTTAATCCAATGCATATTACCGCAAGTGTATACGTCAATGATCTAGAGTATGGTTTACATGAAGATATAATGAAGACATTAGAAAAATTAGCACCTTATGGTGGGATTTCTGGGACCTCGGGTAAGGAATATTTACATCATCGTACAGGTGAAGATAATGGAGATGCACATTTGAAGAGGCAATTATTGGGTCAACAAGTGACAATGTCTGTGTCAAATGGGAAATTGCAACTTGGCCCTTGGGAACAAATACACTATGCTGAATTTGACGGAAAAAGAAGAAAGAGAATACTTGTAAAAGTCATTGGTATTATGGGGGAATAATTCTGATAGATGATATTAAATCAAAACCTCAAGTTAATGAGTTTGCCCAATCCCTTGGGGTAGAGATTTTATCTTATGGGGGCGGCAAATCAGAATTAGGTTTAGTTGTCAAAAAATCTATGTTGAACAAAGGTGGTAGTGTAAATGGAGGTATACTATCTGCACTTTTGGATTATTCATTAGGTGCAGCTTTAGTTTCATCTCTAAACATTGAAGAATGGTGCGCCACCACTTCTTTAAACATTAACTACCTCAATCCTTCATTTGATGAATCAAAATTAGTTGCTAGTGGCGTAGTTACAAAACGTGGAAAGAGTGTTGCATTTTGTTCAGGAAGTGTTACCGATCAAAATGGAAACACAATAGCAACTGCTACAGGAACATGGGCAGTTTGGGGCTCCAAGCCTAAATTTAGTGGGTTTGGAAACGATTAATTTATGATTTGGCCTCGGCTGTATCGACGATAACATGGATGAAACTAATTTTCAAGCACCTGCATTACAATTTACTCTACCATATCAATGGTGGGGATGGCTTCTTTGGGTGATTGGTACATTAGTATCTATTATTGGGATATATCTTGCATTTGCAGGTACAATGGAGGACACTTTTTTTGGTTGGTTTATTGCTGGATTCGGGTTTTTGATTATAGCAGGGTTCACACCCACATCATTATCTAAGACTCTGTACAATTTGCGTGCAGAATTACGCCCTGCAGAAGTTGAACAACAAACAGAAGAGGGGGGTGTAAAGAGAGATTGGTGGATGAATCGTAAAGAAATAACTCCCACCTCAGATCCACATGATTGGATATTTCCAGCACCCGGGCCGGCTTCTTGGAATATGAGTGACAGATATTGTGCAGATGCTAGCGGTGAGGTTTTGCCAGAACATCCTTCCAAAATAGGAACACCAGTTCCTTCTACTGTAACTTCATTTACTCTTTGGGCATTCTCTAGTTACTTGTGTTTTTACTTTGGCATAGTACAGATGTCTAATAGCGCCAAAGAAGATGGATTTTCTTCCTCTGGCTATGAGTACGTCTTGATAGGACTGACTCTAATATTGGTTATTAGCGGGTATTTTTACAATAAGAAAATGCAGCAGATGGCTGATTTACCAACTAGTTTGGTGAGGAGCATGCCTATGGGGCCTGTAGAGTTGGTTGGCCAAGTAAGACTTTCTCCAGAAGGGGACATGGATGTAAATGTAGACGGTGATCCAAACAAATCAATGAGCAATATGGTTGGTTACAAATGGAGTCATGAGATTTATGTTTGTAGGATGGTTACAACTACTGATTCAGATGGTAATACTACTACGAAAGAGGAGTGTCATTGGAGAGAAATAGGGAGCGATAGAAAATTCAATTCATTCATTTTGCATGATGGAAGTGGTGGGGTGAGAATTGATTCACACACATTTTCAAGAATAGGTTGGGGTAACCATTTGAAACAATGGTACGCTACCATAGACACTCATCACTTGGGCAAGGATGTAATGGCGCGTTTAACTACAGGGGTGCTAGGTGGTGGTGGCAGGATAAAGCAGCATCGTTGGACATTATGGGGTATTCGAACAGGTAATCCAGTATACATTAACGGAGAAGTAACTCCTAGGACTTCAGAGGAGATGGCATCAGAAGAACTTGACAAGACTTCCAACAATGCAATTGCAAAAGTGGTTGGTTCAGATTCCCCTGGTTTCAAGGCCCGTATGGACAGGGGAACTGAACTATCTAACCTCGGCAATTCACGTTCTTCTGTAGAAGCCGTGATAATGCCCTTTTTGATGTTTCTTGGGTCTTTAATCCTTCTAGGGCTATAATCAGAACTCAAGTTTAGGTGCTTCACGAACTGCTACGTTTGTAACTTCAAACAAGTCTTTTTCTTGAGCATTCATTTGTCTAGCAACTATTACAGTTGGAATCATCTGAATTGCAATATTCCAATTAGTTACTGATGAATTAAACAACTCTCTGCGATCCGCTACTCTTTCTTCTAATTCTGAAATTCGATTCTGTAGGTTTAGAAAATTAGTATCAGCCTTCAATTCTGGATAATCTTCTGATAATGCAAATATTTTCGGAAGCATTCCTCCAAGAGCTGCTTCTGCAGTGACAACTCCTGCAACATTTCCCGAACTTGCTGCACTAGCTGCACTTTGTCGTGCCTGAGCAAATTGTTCAAAAATTTCTTTTTCGTGTTTCGCATACCCTTTTACAGTATTCAATAGATTACCTAATTCATCATATCTTTGTTGCAAAATTACATCAATGTCAGACCATGACTTTTCAGCTCTTTCCTTTAGTGCAATTAATCTATTCCATGTTCCAAAGAACCATATGATGATTCCAAGGAGAAATAATCCACCAATTACTCCAATTATTATATTCATATCAGGCATGATTTGCGGTATGAGACCTACTAATTGACTATTTTCACAAGATATAACATTACTTACATACAATCATAACTTAAATTGTATTCCGGGTATCATGGCTGGAAGTTCTGAAGGTGGTACTTCAATGTGGTTTATTTTAGGTGCATTCCAATTGTGGTTGGGAATCTATGCGCTAGACCCGACAGAAGATACATTGCAGTGGATGTTAGGTGCAGGTGGTGTTGGATCATTATTTCTTTCAGCATATTTTTTTATTAAACAGCTGAAAGGTAATGCAAAAGTTTTTTCAGATTTGGCTACAGAATATACTAAGTCAGAAAGGACGGCCACCTTCAAAGACGATGAAGGAAAGACTCAGGAAGTAAGCGACCCTTCATCTACAAAATGGTTCAAGTATGCAATTGGATTCTGGTTTATGATTTTAACACTAGGAACTGTGTTTTGAGGTGATATTTATGGCTGATGAATCTGCACTAAGTAGGGTGATTTTGGATAAATCAAAAGATGACATGATGGGCGGTTATTACCTTATCTATAGAAGATTGGTATTTGGATTTGGCATAATTGGATTTGGTTTAATTGGTTATGCTCTTTCAGGAAGCAAAGTAATCGCCTCAATTTGTGCAGGATTATCTATTGGCCCTCTCTTTCACATTGAAAAAAGAGTTATTCATAGGCATCTACTTCATAAAAATATAATTGAAGAATTAAAATGAGTCTGACTTTTCAAATACCATTGTAGTAAGAATGGTCATATCTAGGTAGGTGTACGGCGTAATGAGTCCGATGAGTGTTGTAATGGAATTTTTTGGTTTGGATGGCTTACAGGGCTTAGAGATTGTCTTTGGGATTTCAGCATTGATAGGTGGATTATTGTTTCTTATTTGGTTCCTATTGATGATGATTGGAGGCGCAGTAGGAGATATGGCGCAGGGCCTTTTCGAGGTTGAAATAGGAGATACAGATCTCTCATTCAAAGCTTTAACTTTTCAAGGAATATCTGCATTTTTCATGATGTTTGGTTTGATTGGATTGTGGGTTGTTCAAAGTGATGCTGGCGATAGTATCGCAGTAATTGCAGGCTTGGCATCTGGTGGGGTCTCAATGTGGATTATTGGGAAATTGTTTGAGGGATTCAAACAATTAGAAGAAACAAGTACAGTGAATATAAACAATGCAATAGGATCTACAGGTGAAGTTTATCTCCGAATTCCAGAATCAGGTAAAGGTCAAGTACAAGTTACATTTCAAGGGCAATTAAGGACTTATGATGCTATTTCAGCAGATGGGAAAAAATATTCCACTGGAGAATTCATCGAAGTAACTGGAGTTTTATCTGGAGATACCCTTGAAGTAAAAGGAATTGACAACTCCAATGAGGAAGAATAAAAAAAATGGTGATTATGTATGGCAGAAGAGATATTGTTGACGGCAATTTTTGCGTTTGTATTGTTGATTGTAGCTACAGTTATTTTTCTTGCACAGAGGTATAGAAGATGTCCCTCTGACAAGATATTGGTAGTATATGGAAAAGTAGGTGCTGAGCAGGCAGCAAGATGTATACATGGCGGTGGTGTATTAGTTTGGCCACTTATACAAGATTATGCATATTTGGATCTGAAACCAATGTCGATAAACATTAATTTGACAAATGCCTTATCATTACAAAACATAAGAATTAATGTTCCAAGTACATTCACAATTGCAATTAGTATTCAACCCAGTATTATGCAAAATGCGGCACAGAGGTTATTGGGTCTTAGACCACAACAAATCGAAGAATTAGCTAGTGAAA
This sequence comes from uncultured Candidatus Poseidoniales archaeon, assembly GCA_964431435.1. Classification (GTDB taxonomy): domain Archaea; phylum Thermoplasmatota; class Poseidoniia; order Poseidoniales; family Poseidoniaceae; genus CAYSJV01. Next base: position 9,044 of record CAYSJV010000040.1, on the reverse strand, counting down.
TTATTTTTGGTCAATTACGTCTAACTGTGGCATCTCTTACTATTGAAAAGATTAATCAAGACAGAGATTCTTTCCTAGATTCAATTAGGGTAAATGTTGATACTGAATTAAATAAAGTAGGTCTACATTTAATCAATGTTAATATTACAGATATTACAGATGAGTCTGACTATATCGAAAGTATTGGTAAGAAAGCAGCTGCAGTTGCTGTTAACAGCGCAAGAGTCGATGTTTCTGAAGCAGAAAGAGACGGTGCAGTGGGTCAATCAGAAGCAGAACGAGTACGTGATGTTGAGGTTGCGGTTAACGTAGCAGAGTCTGAGAAAGGTAAGAAAACAGCAGAACGTGATCAACGTGTGTACATTCAGAATGAAGAAGCAAAAGCAGTAGAGGGAGAAAATATTTCTAGGGCTGAAATAGCCGTCTCTAATGCAGAATTAGCAGAAAGGGAAGCAGAAGCGATGAGACGTTCAGAAGTTGCTAGAAGAACTGCAGAGATGGAAGTTCAAAAAGCACAATATGTGTTGGAACAGGAAAGATTGCGTGCAGAAGATATTGTACGTGAAGAAGTTGCAAAAACACAGATTGAGATTGCTGCTGAAGCCGAAGCACAAAGGCAGAGGATGATAGCCCGTGGTGAAGCTGATGCAATACTTGCTAAATATGAAGCAGAAGCGAAAGGTGTGAAACAAGTCTTAGATGCTAAAGCAGACGGTTATTCAAAATTAGTAGATAGTACTGGTGGAGACCCTAAAGCTGCTGCAACATTACTAATGGTGGAAAAGATAGAGTCAATGGTAGATGCACAAGTTGAGGCAATCAAAAACCTCCAAATTGACAAAATCACTGTTTGGGATGGTGGCGGAACTGGTGACGGTTCATCAACTTCAAATTTTGTAAGTAGCCTAGTAAGGAGTTTACCACCTATTCATGATGTGGCAAAAATGGCAGGTGTAGAATTACCTGAGTACCTAGGCAGTGTATCTGAATCAGATGAATCAAATTGATTTTACTTTAGAGATTCCAACACCATTGCAATCCCTTGGCCACCACCTATACATGCTGTAGCAACCCCATATTGTTCACCACATCTATTCAATTCATGTGACAGAGTAAGTGCTAATCTTGTTCCTGTGGCTGCCAATGGATGGCCAAGCCCGACTGCTCCCCCATTTACATTCACTTTTTCTAGGCCTATTCCTAAATCATTTACACACGCTACTGCTTGACCTGCAAACGCTTCGTTTATCTCCCATCTACCAATGTCATCTACACTCAAACCGGCCCTTTTTAGCGCCATTTCGCTAGAGGGGACTGGTCCATATGCCATTATGGACGGTTCAAGGCCTACTATTCCCCACGATACAATCCTTGTTAGTGCACTATCACCATCTTTTTTTGCCTTTTCTGCAGATTTTATCACTACTGCAGATGCACCATCAACAACACCTGATGCATTTCCTGCGGTTACCAAACTATTTTCTCCAAATGCAGTCCTTAAACCAGATAATGATTCAGCTGTAGTTCCTTTTACAACATGATCTTCATCTCTGTAACCAATTTTAGTCTCACCCTCACCATTAGATGTAATTACATCAACAATTTCATCCTTCCAAATTCCTTGAGCAATACTATTTTCAGTTCGATTATGGCTTAAAGCTGCAAAACTATCAACTTCTTCTCGCATTACACCCTTCCTTTTACACAATTCATCACTGGTCTGTGCCATGAATAATCCACAATGCATATCCTGTAGATTTGTAAAAAGATAATCTTCCATATTCCTTGGTAGTGAATCTTCAGTGGTGGGAGGGCGACCTAGTCTCCACTCTGGCCTACCACCTCTCAGTATGTGTGGTGCTTGAGATAGATTTTCCATACCACCCGAAACAACTGTTTCAGCTTCATCTAGCATTATCATTTGTGCACCACTTACTATTGATTGTAAACCTGAACCACAAATTCTAGAGAGTGTAAGCATAGGCACCTCTTGCGGAATCCCAGCATTTAGACCTGCATGCCTTGAGCCGTATATTGATTGATTGCATGTTTGTAATGCATACCCCATTACTACATGGTCTACCGAATTGGGATCTAAGCCCGATTTATCTAACGCTCCCTTTATAGCAATTGAACCTAATTCTTGTGCACTTACATCAGCTAATGCACCACCAGGCAGTCCATCTCCTCTCTTTCCACCACTCCATTCGCAAAATGGTGTTCTTGCACCTTCTACAATTACGACATCCTTGTTGCCCATGTTCAGTGCAAAACAAACAGGCCTATCAAATTGTGTGTGATTTTAGAATATACTTGCTCCACTAATTACGAAACCAGCAATCCAAGCACCTGACATACTCCCTAGGTTTCCAAGTGCAGTTACAAGAAGGACCTTTCCAGCCGGATTCTTCCAATACAGTTCCCATTTGTCTAATTTGAGAAATTCTTGCAAATCTTGTGCATTAGGTGAATCCAACTTCATTTGTACATATCCCGCAAACCATCCAGCAGCAAGCATTGGGTTCAGCGATGTAATGGGAGATGCTAAAGCGGCAACTAGTACTGATAATGGATGTCCTCTTGCTAGAATTACTCCTATTGCGGCCATAATTGCATTTGCAACTGTCCAAATAGTAAATATTTGAATTAATTTATCACTATCACCGTTCCAAGCGAACCATGCAACCAAACCAATGAAAAGTGTGGGAATAGCCCATTGAAAAACTTTCCAAAATTTGCTAGGTTTAGGAGGTGTATCTAATTCCTTTATTCGAGACTCAGAATAATCTACACCTTCTAGTAAGTATTTGCTAACACCCTCTAGGTGGCCAGCACCAATCACTGCTAGAACTTTGCCTTCTGACCTTACTTTCTGTATTTTCTTTGCGAGGTATTCATCTCTTTCATCAACTAAAACTTCACCAGCACGAGGAGCTATTTCTCTTAACTCATTCATCATCTCTGACATCAAATCTTTATTTTGTAATATTTCATCAATAGAGATGTCTTCCTCATCTTCATCTTCCCCAACAAGACTCCATAATAATCGATATTTTTCCCTTAGTGACATCTTTGACCATGCTCTTCTAAGTGTGGTTTGCACATCACGATCAACTAATTCTACTTGTTTTCCATTTTCTTTTGCAATAGATAAAGCTTCCATCATTTCAGCTCCGGGTTGCAAACCTTCATCCATTCCAAGTTTACGTTGTTCAGCAGCTAGCATGCTCTGAATGAGTACAAGTGGTGCCTTCCCTTCCTTGATTACAGTTAGCAAACTTTCTTTGTCCAATCTTTTGTTTTCCGTCAAAGCAGTATGCCTACTTTCACACAATTCTACTGCAACTATATCTGGCTGCCACTGTTCAATTTCTTCTCTAACTGTGTTGACCGATGCATTGCTTACATGTGCAGTACCTATTATTTTTAAAGAAGAATCTATCTGTGCCACAGGAACTCTCGAATCAATCTTAATATCACTTTCTATAGAGTCTAAATCATCCATATTTAAATCACCTTATCTTATTTTTGAAAACACATTCAGGAAGTCAATATGCTCTTCTACATCATGAACTCGTAAAATATCTACACCTATGAGTTGCGCTTGTGCCGCTGTTGCTAAAGTACCAGCCAATCTTTCATCAGGAGACTCCTTTCCCGTTATTTTTCCAATAACTGATTTTCTGCTAGTCCCCCACATAACATTCCATCCTCTTTCAGGAGAATTATTATCATCTAGGGCCTTCAAATTAGATATGTCAGATAGTAATTCTAAGTTGTGTTTTTGATATTTTCCAAAACCTATTCCAGGATCGAGTACAATTAATTCCTTTGGTAAACCCATTTCAACTAAAGAACTTGCAGTATTCTTTAACTCAGTATAGATTTCCTCTCTACAATCTACATATGATGGTTCAGTTTGCATTGTTTTAGGTTCGCCTAGCATATGCATGATGCAGACTGCGACCCCACTCTCAACAGCAACTACCTTCATGTCCTGATTCCTGAATCCTGAGACATCATTAATCATACTGGCTCCTGCCATTATCGCATTTTGTGCAACTTTTGCCTTTCGTGTATCAATTGAGATTAGGACTTCCGGAAATTCTTTTTTCAGAGCACTAATCACAGGTATTACTCTATTCAATTCTTCTTCAATACTAACTTCATCAGCACCCGGACGTGTAGATTCCCCTCCTATATCAATCCAAGTCGCTCCATTCTCTAGCATGATTTTTGCCGTTTCAAGCGCACTTTTGACGGTTATTTTTCTACTTGCAGAGTGAAATGAATCTGGAGTTACATTTACAATACCCATTATGCGAGGAACACCCTCTTTTGTAGCAGAAAGAGAATATTTTAATTCATTTTGGCCATTTGAATATACTGGCAAACTAGGCACCTTTGAACCGCGATGCTTCGTATACTTTATGAGTTGGTCCAATAACCGTGATGTATATGGATGATGATGCGGCAGATTCCGAATTAACTGCTGAGGACTCTAATGATGCAAATTTAGCGATAGCAGCAGACACTAATTCTCCTCCTGAACAGTTGATTGAGGTGGCTGATGCAATAATTTCTAGAATGAATGTAAAAGATCGCCATGATGTAGACAAAATGATACATGAAAGGGCCCTATATTGTGGTGCTGTTGTAGCGACATTGGCTATTTTTTGGTGGCTATCCTTTTTCCAATTTGGTACTTCAGCAGATCAAAATGCAGAGAACTCTCTTGTAATTGGATTGACATTCTTGACAATATCTTGGCTAGTTCCTATTTTGGTATTCCTAGGTTCGATACTCAACGCAATAAGTAGAGAACAGGGAAAACCCGCTCCAGGATTAATCGCAGGTGCATTATTTTTGATGGCAGCATATTTTGTGTTAGAGCCAATTGGGTTCTATTTCGTAGATATCACTGATTCAGATATTGGACTTGTATTATGGCAAACAGTAAGATTGGCAGCACTTGCAGGTGGAATATATATGGGGGCTAGGTTATTCATAGAAGCATTTACACTTTCTTGGGTTAAACGATTTTTGGAAATGCACAAAATTGACATTACACCAATGGAAAATAAATCTCAAAGCGAAACAACAGATTCTTCGAATACTGCAGCAGAGGTCTGATATCAATTGACTTTCCCGCAGGGATTGTTGGAATAAGAATAAAGCGGTACCCATTGTGTCTGTATTGCGTTTAGGATATCGAATCGGTAGAGATCCAAGAATAACAACCCATCTAGGATTAGTTGCAAGGGCATTCGGAGCGGATGAATTTTTAGTGTCAGGAGATCATGATAAGAAAATGTTTGAGACCATTCATTCAGTGAATTCAAATTTTGGAGGGGATATTTCAACACAATATGTTGAGAAACCGATGAAATGGATGAAGGAATTTGTAAAAAATGGAGGTATTTTAGTACACCTTACAATGTACGGTATGCCATACAAGGAAATCACTCCAAATATTCCCAATGATAAGCCAATTGCTATAGTAGTAGGTGGACCAAAGGTTCCTGCTGAAGTATTCAATGTTAGTGATTTCAATGTGGCAATAGGTAATCAACCTCATAGTGAGGTTGCTGCACTTGGAATATTTATGGATAAACTGATGGAAGGGTTAGATATATCTGATAAATTTTCCAACGCAAAATTCACAATAATCCCTGATTCAAATATCAAAAATGTATTTGATTCAAGTGCAGATGATTGAAAAGTATTTTCATCCATTATAATGTCGAGCAAACATGAGGGTTAGGGTATTTACGATATTATTGGTTTTAATTTCTTCGAGTTTTGTACCAAACATGGTGGTGTTAACTGATGAAAATCCACCCTCTAGTTTATTTTCTAATGACGGAACTGCTGATTCTGATGGGGACGGACTCTCAGATTCAATTGAACAAACTATAGCATTAAATCCCCAGTATAGCTCACTTTCATTAAATAATTGGGACAGCGATGGAGATAAACTGCCTGATGGTTGGGAGTGGATGCATGGTTTAGATCCCACATCTGCCTTCGAGGATGATGGTAAAATAGGCGATTCTGATGGAGATGGATTAATTAATTATCTAGAATATACATATAAAATACCACAAAATTGGGATAGTGAGTTAACCCCTAATATTCTAGATAATGGTGTTTGGTGGAATGGCACTGTACCAACCAGTTCATGGAATGAGGAGGGTGCTTTGTATAATGTAATTCCAATTTTATGCGGAGATTCAGGATCTGATGGGACTAATTTAGGCTCAATCCTTTGTGATGAAGACCCAGTAGGCAATATTTGTACTGACGGATTTGATAACGATTACGATGGGTTTGTTGACACTGATGATCCGGATTCTGATGGGGACGCAGACTGTGGCTCTGATGATGATGATGGAGATGGAATGATCGATGAAGATGTATCAGGGTGGGATACTGATGGAGATGGTATGGATGATGGTTGGGAAGTTGCATATGGGCTGGACGCGACTAATCCAACAGGTGGCAATGGTACATACGGCGATCCCGATGGAGACGGCTCCATTAATATCTACGAGTATGTCAATGCTCCTTGGGATTCACAATGCATGCTTTGGTTAGACTGCTTTAGGCCTGGCAATTCTGTTAGTCAAACTGAGACAATCAGTCCTTGTAATCCCATACTAGGAATTGGGCCAAATGGTTGTTCCAATATGGTAGCAGAAACGGATGGTATTTCCTCTACTCATCCACTGTTATCCGATACTGATGGAGATGGTCTAGGAGATGGAGATGAAATGTTGATTTATTTGACTGACCCTACAAATCAAGATACAGATGATGATGGTATAAGTGATGGAATAGAGACTATGGGTTCTTATGGATCTCCGGGACAATCTTCAAACCCACGTGATAACAATACAGATGGTGATATGTGGGATGATGGTGAAGAAGATCTCAATGGAGATGGTAGGATTGGAGCAATGGAAACCGACCCTACTCGGATTAATTCTGATACTAGTGAAGCGCTTTCAAATTCAGGTACTGGAGACAATGATAATGATAGTATTATGAATTCGCACGATAGTTGTGTAAATGGAACTAGTAGTGGCAATGACACTGATGGCGATGGTTGTTTTAATGGTGAAGATTTGGATGATGATAATGATGGCTATATGGATGCATACGACTCATGTCCTCAAGGTACAACTTTTTCCGGTTCCTCAACTCAAGATTATGATTTAGACGGATGCGAAGATTCAGAGGATTTGGATGACGATAATGATGGAATACCTGATACAAGTGATCCTTATCAATTTGGGGATTCCTCTTGCATATCATCACGTGTAGGACATGTGATATCATTTAATTTATTTGGGGGGGCGAGCAATTATGAGGCTATATATGCTAGTAATAACATTGCAGTATTTGTTGAGTCTGGTTCGACTTTTTCAGAAAAAAGCATATTGCTACAATCAATTTATACTGAACAAGTAGCATCTCCTTATCTTGATGAAATTTATGGTACTTCAATACCTGACCTTGATAACAATTGTCAACTTGATGTTATGTATTACCCTATAGATGGACCTTACTCTACTGCTGGATTTTTCGCTCCGAGTTTGTCGAACATGGGTGAATATATATTTGTTGATACAGCGGATGCAGGGCATTCGTGGTCATACACAATAATTGCACATGAATTATCACATCTGTATCAAAATTATCTAAATCCTTATGAAAATTTGTGGATTGATGAAGGGGCAGCAGATTACAATGCATTCCTCATTAATGGGCCAGATTTGATGATAAATGGTCATATAAATGCATGGGCTGAAGAATCAGATTTATCAATGCGTTGGTGGAATCAAAGGATTGCAGATTATGGAGCAGGAACATTGATGTTGGCTTACTTGCATGGTCACTTAGGTAATCAGGCGTATACTGATTTACTTAATTCACAAACAGAGGGTGCTCATGCTATCAACTCAGTACTTACCCAATACGCCAATAATAACACTATAGGGGCCAATTTTTCTGAATTGTATTCTAATTTTGTTGTTGCAGCTGGTATGGATATTGAGGGAACTATATGGGATATTCCTAATATTGATTTGGAAGAACAATGTTCATCCAATGCGGTACCTTGCCTAATACAAGCTAAAAATACTACAGAATACTATGACTCTGGCCCCGCCTTCCCCCTCTTTTCCCCTTCGTCACAAAATTTTAATTTGTACAATAATGATTCTGAATTAGAGTCATGGGGAGTCGACAAATATGTATTCGATAATGTTACTAACAATAGCGGCACATGGTCGGCACAAATTATTTCAGATTCAATAAACATTAATGGTGTTGTCGCAATTTTAGAATCAGATGGAGATGTCAGAACACAACAATTAACAAAGAACTCATCTTTGTCTCCGTACATCATCTCGCATGGTCCAATGGTGACAAACGACATCGCAAGAATTGAAATATATATTTGGGATGAAACTGGGTTGGATTGTGATTATACAAGTTGTGGTTCGCCATATCCAACTGTGAATTATGAAATTTTTGTAGATCATGACTATCTTGTAGATAGCGATTGGGACGGCATAATCGATATTATTGATAACTGCCCATTTGGAAATGATGATTGGAACTCATCTGTGATTACAGATTTCGATGGGGACGGATGTCAAGATTCGACAGAGGATTTAGATGACGATAATGATGGTGTTGCAGATGATTTAGATATGTTTGACAACGACCCTAATGAATGGGCTGACGCTGATGGAGACGGTACAGGTGATAATTCAGATGAATTACCTCTAGATCCTAATGAGACTAATGATACCGATGGAGATGGCGTTGGAGATAACTCAGATGCATTTCCCGATGATGCTAATGAGACTAATGATACTGATGGAGATGGTACTGGAGATAATTCAGATGCATTCCCACAAGATCCTAATGAATGGGCTGACACTGATGGAGATGGGAATGGAGATAATGATGGTACATTCCCCTATGATGCTAATGAGACAAAACACAACAATGCACATGCGAATGCTCATAAT
>CAYSJV010000039.1:0-16009 GCA_964431435.1 uncultured Candidatus Poseidoniales archaeon | reverse complement strand
CGGTCATTTATACGCGTAAGGGAGATTCATTTCTTCGAAGCACATACTGCGCACAGGGATGAAGATTGTGCGACGAAACAGATAGAAGAAGATCTTGAGATTGTATCGAGGATTATGAAAAAATTAGCACTCCCAACTATAATCTCTAGAAGACCAGTGTGGGATACATTTCCTGGCGCATGGTATACAATTGCAATTGATGTCATAATGCCCAATGGGCGTACATTACAAGTTGCATCATGCCACCATTATCGAGATCAGTGGGCTAAAGCATTTGACATAAAATACGAAGATGAGGATGGGCAAGCAAATTATGTACATCAAACAACATATGGTATGTCAGAGAGGCTGTTAGGTGCGATTGTAGGCACACATGGAGATGATAAGGGGTTAGTATTACCTCCAGAAATATCTCCATTTCAGGTTGCAATAATACCTATCCTAACTAAAGATAGAGCTACTGAAATACTTGATGTATGCAATACTATCTCTGAGGATTTAAGGAAAGTAGGTATAAGATGCAAATTAGATTCAAGAGATGTGAGGCCGGGTCAAAAGTACTATGACTGGGAAATAAAAGGTGTACCCTTGCGCTTAGAAGTAGGGCCAAGAGATGTTGACAATGGAACAGTCATGAGTGTTAGCCGTATTGGTGAAAAGTCACCACTGCAAATCAGTAATTTACCATCTGAAGTAATGAATATGTTAGATGATTTTCAGTCACAATTGTTTGAGAATAGTAAACAAATTACTAATGAAAGCATTAGCCGTATCCACGATGTTTCTGAATTGAAAGATGCTGATACTGATTCAAAATCGATTTATGAAATTGCGTTTGACGGTAGTGATGCTGAAGCAGAAGAGTTAGAGAGAATAACAGGTATGACTTTCTTAGGAGATGCAATGAATGGCTTTGATACTGAGCAAAAGTGCATCATTAGTGGAAAACCAACACTAAGAAGAGTATATCTTTCAAAAACATATTAATTATTTTGAACTGGCATGGATATGCTTTATTTTATTACCGAACCAAAATAAGAATATTCCAAAAATTGAGAGAATAACTGTTGGAGTGCCAAATGTCCCCGTTTCGACCCAACCATATTCGGAATTGAGTCGATAAACATCAAGCCAACTTATTCTCCCATTTTCGGCAGGGCAATACCCGCTGCACATGCTGTTTGATAAAAATGAAAATGCACCAAATATGTTGACAATTGACACAAGGAAGGTTGCTGGGCCAAGATATTTCAAAATGACTCCAATCGGCAAAAATATACTTGGTACTTTGATTGGTTTACTTGGAGGAGTTAACTCTGGTAATTCAGGTAATTCGACTTCAGGCAATGCATCTGAATCTCCACTCTCAACAATTTCTACAAATAAATTTGAATTTGAATCGGGATCCGCGGAGTTTTCATAATCATCACCTAGGATTTCCTTCATATCTAATCCATATATTCTTTCAGCCAAGCTAATCAATACGGGGTCGCCTGATATCTCAGAAGTATCTAATTCTCCATCCAAAAGTTGGCGTAGTTTTTCTTGTGTATCTGACATATTGATCCCTGGCTATTGTTACAGTAATTCACGCTCTCCCTTCTTTCTGTACATCGGACCAATCATCCAAAAATGCCTTTATACCTTTATCAGTTAATGGATGTTGAATCAGTTGCCTGAATATTTTAGTTGGCATTGTGACTGTATGAGCCCCTAATTGCATACATTCTAATACATGAGTGGGATGTCTAATCGATGCAGCTAAAACTTTTGTTTTAATTTCAGGATAATTATTCCAAGTTAGCATTATATCAGCAATTAAATCCATGCCATTATGCCCAGTATCATCTATTCTTCCAATAAAGGGTGATACATACATAGCACCGGCTTTTGCAGCCATTAATGCCTGAGATGCAGTGAAAATGAGTGTGACATTGACACCAATATCCATACCAGAAAGTATCTTCGTGGCTTTTAATCCATCAGGAGTGCAGGGTACCTTAATTATCACATTTTCTGGTAGTACTTTCTTTAATTCCAAACCTTCTGAAACCATTCCATCTGCATCCATTGCAGTAACTTCTGCTGAAATAGGTCCAGCGCAAAGGTTAGCGATTTCTTCAACTACTTGTTTGAAATCTCTCCCTGATTTTTTGATTAGAGATGGATTTGTAGTAACTCCATCCAAGATCCCCCAATTCGCAATTTCCCTAACTTCTTCAACTTCTGCCGTGTCTAAAAAAAACTCCATACCATCACCCTCATCATTCACTCTTTTTTCCTAGCTATGGCTAATTTCGCTGCATCCGCTATGTTCTGTGCTGTTAAACCCATTATTTCAAGCATTTCAGAAGCCTGCGCTGATTCCCCAAACCTATCTTGTACGCCAATCCTTTCTAGAGGTGTTGGAATCTCGGAAGAAAGATGTTCAGCAATTGCGCTGCCTAATCCACCAATGACATTGTGGTCTTCTGCAGATACTATGGCGCCACATTTTACTGCGCATTCAGTAATCAAATCTCCATCTAACGGTTTGAGTGTATGCATATCCACTACTCGGGCTGAAATACCTTCTGATTCAAGAAGAGTGTGTGCCTCCAGAGCTTCTGAAACTAAAACTCCACAGGCGATGATTGCAACATCATTGCCTTCTCTCAATATCACTCCCTTGCCAATTTCTAATTTATCTTCAATATCTGAATATAATACAGGTGTTTTATTCCTGGCAGTTCTCATATAACTTGGTGAGTTTAGGTTTGCTAATTGCATGGTTAATACTTCAGCACTAACAATATCACACGGATGAATCACTGTCATATTAGGAAGGGTCCGATATATTGCTAAATCTTCTATAGATTGTGCGCTTGAGCCGTCTGTTCCAGTATGTGTGCCGCCGTGGCTGCCACAAATATGCACACTTAAGTTAGGCCTTGCTATACCATTCCTTACTTGTTCGAATCCCCTTTCAGTGAATATTGCAAATGTACTTGCAAATGGCTTGTAGCCAGATGCTGCCAAACCAGCACCAACTAACATCATATTTTGTTCGCCGATTCCACATGAAAATGTCCTTTCAGGATATTCTTTTCTAAACAAGACTGATTTTGTTGACTTACCAAGATCTGCTTCTAAAACTACTACTTTTGGGTCATTTGCTAATTTCAACAATGCATTCCCGTAACCATCTCTTGAAGCCCCCATTTCACCCATAATATCACCTGTCAGTAAATCCTAACTCCTTTAAACCAATACTTAATTGCTCATCATTGGGTGCTGCTCCATGAAAACTTGGATTATTTTCCATATATGAGATTCCCTTGCCTTTAATTGTTTTAGCGATCAATACTGAGGGGCCTTCTGTCACAGTCTCAAACCAATCTAAACCCTCCATGATTTGACCAATGTCGTGCCCATCAATTTCTTTTACTTCCCATCCAAAACTTCTCCACTTATCACCAACATCGAACATTCGCATTTGATTAACTACAAAATCGTCATTTTGTATACCATTCAAATCCACTATGACATTTAGATTTGATAATTCATGGTGCTTGGCTGCCATAGCAGCCTCCCATATCGCACCCTCTTGTAACTCCCCGTCGCCGAGCATAACAAATGTTGTACGTGAACTATCATCCATCCTAGCAGCTATCGCACAACCAATACCAAACGAAAGTCCCATGCCTAACGAACCTGCGCTGAAATCAACACCTGGTGTCCATTTCATGTCCACATGCCCCTGGCATATTCCACCTTTTACCCTGTAAGAAGCCAACTCTTCATTTGGAAAATATCCCATTTCAGATAGTACAGCATACATTCCGGGGCTAGCGTGTCCTTTAGAAAGTATGAATCTGTCACGGTCGTACCAATCAGGATTATCAGGGCGTATATTCATACGTGATTTGTATAATGCACATAGTATGTCTATTTCAGAAAGTGATCCCCCAGGGTGTCCTGCTGATGCGCGATGCGTCATGTAAAGAATTTCAGCTCTACATCTGCGTGCCATCTCGTGGATTTCTGCAAGAACACCGCCATCTCCAGCATAATTATTTCCCATAAAATCCACCGCTCTCATAACCGTTGATTGAGTAAGGTCTTTGATGATTTCTAGACCAAAATTATCTGCCAGGCGGCATGATTGATTTAATTAAGGCCTTTATTGATTTCTTAATTGTAGTTATTCCGTCAGATAATAATCCCATAATTCCATTGTTTCCATCTCTTTCAGGCAGTGTTCTTGTTGCTAAATAAGCAAACACTAACAAAAACCATCCGAAGAAAATTAATGATAAAACAGAATTGAGTTCTCCAAGGCCAAACCATTTATCTGGAGGTCCTAATATATTCAAAAATGAGTACCAATGACCATCAGTACAAGATTGTCTTAGTCCAAAGAATGATGTGCAGCCAGGTATACTTGCCATCACAATAAATACAGCTACAATAACACCCATCAATGCCTCTCCTGCTATTAAACCAGCCCCAATCATTATCCCCCTAGATCCGACTTCATGGGCAGCATCTTTTGCTTCTATAGATGGTTCTTCTAATAGATCTCCATCTATTCTAAGATGCGTGATATTCATTACAAGATAATGAATTAAGCCACCGATGACGATAGGTACTGAGAGATATAGTGGCAAATATATCCCTATTGCTACAGACATTACAGGTAACTTTTTCCAAATTATTAGTACAGCAATCAATGCTCCAAGTATTACCATTGGGTAATTCAATGAACCACCGAATATACCTGTTATTATCCCACCAATTAACTCAGCCTGAGGGGCCAATAGTGCTTTGGAACATGTTGGATCTGAAATTGGAGGGTCACTCAAACAATATGTTCGAGATATTTTGAATGCTCTATTTAGCAGTACAAGAACTGGTCCAATTACGATTGCACCCACAATCACACCAACAATTTCTGCAGTTTGTTGACGAGCAGGTGTTGCACCAACCATGTTACCTGTCTTCAAATCCTGCATTACATCGCCAGCAATTGCTGCGTTAACTGCGACAATTGCTGCAATAATAAGGGTAGAATACATTAGTGCCTCCGAAGAAACTCCTAGTAATTTTCCAACAACCCAAACAAGTAAGGCTGTAAACATAAGTGTTGCAATAGTCATTCCTGAAACAGGTGAATTACTAGAACCAACAACTCCAGCTATATATCCAGCAACTGCAGAAAAGAAAAATGCTACTAGTGCAAGGAATAGTGCACCAGATAAAGCCAAGCCGAATGCTTGCATTGCACTAACTCCATCATATGAGCCAATCGACCACCAATAGAATAAAAATGTTAAAATCACAATTATTATACAAACTATAAACACGTATCTCATATCTATATCTCTTTCAGTTCTAAGTGTCTCTTCAGAATCATTTTCTTTGACTTTTAGAGCCTTAGAGAAGCCTTTTGCAATTGTCTTTCTCATACTCCAAAGTGTCCAAATGCCACCAACCACCATCGCTCCTACTCCTGCAAACCTAATTTGTTCATTCCAAATATAAATGAATGAATCTGTTGTTGAATAATCTACTGGCCAACCATATATCAGTCCATATAATGGCACCAGAATTCCATACCCAATAACTCCTCCTAAAAATATGTAAGAAGCGATTCTTAATCCAACAATATATCCTACAGCCACCAATGCCACTGATAATTCAGCACCCATGTATACTCTTGTACCTACAACAGATACTGCTTTTTCCACAGAATGGTGTATTATGACAAATCCTTTTGCCATCCAACCATAAATCATACCGAGTATTAGTGCATAAATTATCGCAACTAAACTACTACCGCCTTCTTCACCTGCTACCAAGACCTCTTTGCAAGCCACACCTTCGGGATATGGAAGTGCTTCTTCTACAATGAATACACGCCTTAGAGCGATTGTAAACATTGTTCCTAAAACTCCACCCAACAATGCAATACAAAAAGTCTCTAGCAACTGAATTTCGTCCCATATCTGCATGACAAGTAGGGCTGGAACTGTGAAAATAACTCCTGCTGCAAGACTTTCTCCTGCAGACGCCATTGTTTGGACTGCATTATTTTCTAAAATATTAACATCTTTGAATTTTAATCCTCTTAGCAATAGCATCGATAAAACTGCAGCAGGTATAGATGCAGATACGGTCATCCCCACATAAAGCCCCAAATATGCATTCGCAGCAGTCATCAAAACCCCTAATACACAACCAAGAATTATCACTTTCATAGTTAATTCTGGTAGTTCTGTTTCAGCGGGGATATAGGGGCTCTGGTTATCCGCCATGTTATTGCCATAATGAGTAGGCTTGTAAGCATACGGAGTGGTAATTTTCATTAATACGTTAGAGGAAATTCATCATAAAGGTAAACTGCGCGGGGAGGATGGTTGGGTTCTTATGACTGCGGTGGATTTTTCGAGTCAGGAAATATACAATATGGATGCAGAGAATGTCTTGGAACACTATGGAACACGTAAAGAGGGTTTGACTAGTGATGAGGTTTCTACTGCTAGAAATAAGTATGGAAGAAATAAACTTGATGATAAAATCGAGAGATCCAAACTACTCAAGATTTTGGATCAATTTAGAGATCCAATGGTTTATCTTTTGATTGTAGCAGGTATATTCTGCGTATTACCTTGGATAAATGAATTGGGAGATGCGTTATTCATATTTCTAGCTTTGACAATCAATGCATTTTTTGGATATTATCAGGAAGAACAGGCTGAAGAAGCAATGAAGTCATTGAAAAAAATGGCTGTAACTAGTGTCGTTCTGTTACGAGATAATGAGGAAGTCGAAGTTAGTACACATGAAATAGTTCCTGGAGATATTGTTAAATTAGTTGAAGGTAATAATATTCCTGCTGATATTCGTTTAATTGAAACATATCAATTCAAAACAGATGAAGCTGCATTGACTGGTGAATCTGATGTTTGTAAAAAAAATGCTGTCACTATTGCTGAAAAAAGGCACCTATCTGAAAGAGAAAATATGGCATATATGGGTACAGTAGCTGCAAGTGGAAGGGCAGTAGGAGTTGTAACTGCAATTGGTATGGAATCTGAATTAGGAAAGATCGCAAAGGATGTTGCAGAAGCAGAAACTCCAAAAACTCCTTTAGAAAATAAATTAGAATCTCTGGGAAAATTCCTAGGGGTTGTTGCGATTGCAATCGCATTCTTGCTAGTAACATTACAGCTGGGTGTTGCTTGGTTAGATGGAATAAGGGGGCCTCTCTTGAGAAGGGTCGTATTTGATCAACTTCTAATTGCAATAGTTATTTTTGTTGCCATTGTACCTGAGGGACTACCTATCATACTCGTAATTACACTTGCATTAGGTATGAGGAATATGGCAACCCACAAAGCCATTATTAGGAGGATGAAGGCAGTGGAAACATTAGGTTCTACCACAGTTATTTGTACAGACAAAACAGGTACACTGACAAAAAATCAAATGACTGTAAAGGCATTATTTACAGGGAATAATAATTATCGCGTTACCGGAGCTGGATTTGATCCAACTGATGGGACACTTGAGTTGAATCAGGAGTTATTGAGCAGAGATGAAATGTCAGATGTATTGGGTGGTGTAGGAATCAGATTAGCTGCCGCTTGCTCCTCATTATGTCACAATAGCCAAATATCTAGAAGAAAGAGAATTGTTAATTCTGATACGCAAGATGTATGGGAAGCCATAGGTGACCCTACTGATTCTGCATGTGCTGTATTTGGTTGGAAGATGGTGGGTGATGTCAATAAATATGCCAGATTAAATCCCAGATTATATGAATACCTTTTTGACACTGAGCGAAAAAGAATGACTACTATTCATCAATGGGAAGGAGAACGTTGGGCATTTTCCAAGGGTGCACCGGGTAAATACAAGGATATTGTAAGTCATAAAATTGTAGATGGAGAGATTGTACCAATAGAGAGTGGTGATTTTCAAATTGCATCTGAAGTCAATGAAGAAATGGCAGGTCAATCGCTTAGAGTGTTGGCCTTATGCGCAAGAAAGTTGGATGATGATGTTGATATTTTCGATGTTGAACAAGTAGAAAAAGACTTCATATTTTTAGGTCTTGTTGGTATTATGGATCCTCCGCGAGGAGAAGTTGCTGGCGCAATAGAAATATGTCGTACTGCCGGAATTAAAGTAGTCATGATTACTGGAGACCACAAAATAACTGCTATGGCTATAGCAGAGGAGTTGAATATCTCCACACATGAAAATCAAGCGATAAATGGTGAACATCTTGAAAAATTAACTGATGTTCATTTCGGGGAAATTTCTGAGAACATATTAGTCTATAGCAGAGTTACGCCAAATCAAAAAATGAGAATAGTGAAATCACTTCAAAATTCAGGAAACATTGTTGCTATGACTGGAGATGGTGTTAACGATGCTCCGGCCTTATCTGCTGCAAATATTGGAATTGCCATGGGAATTTCTGGCACTGATGTAGCTAGAGATTCTGCAGACATGGTATTACAGGATGATAATTTTGCAAATATAGTACATGCTGTTGAGGAAGGAAGGAAAATATACGAAAATATACGTAATTTTGTAAGGTATCAAGTTTCCACAAATGTTGCTGCAGTATTACTTGTAATATTGAGTGTATTTGTATTTGGTTGGGAATTACCTCTTACTGCAACCCAGATACTTGTAATCAATATACTGATGGATGGACCACCTGCACTTGCATTGGGTATTGAGAAAAGATACACAGATGATATGATGCAAAGAGCACCTAGGCCAGTTACAGAGGGTTTGCCAAACATATTTGACATGGTTATGATAGCTTGGCTAGGTACCATAATGATGATTGGTACTCTCGCTGTATTCTATCTCGCAGATGGTAACCTGTATAAGGCCGATACTTGCACACCAAGCAATTTTTCTGACAACGATTGGTTCATAGATAATGAAGGAAATTGCAATGAAGAGGAGTGGAGAACGGGTGCTGACGAAAGATTTGAGAATGCTAGAACTTCAGCATTTTGTGTATTTATCATGTTCCAATTATTCAATGTAATGAACTGTAGGAGTAAATCAAAGAGTGTGTTTAAACTAGGTGTATTTTCAAATAAAGCGATAAATATCTCAGTTTCGATAAGTTTACTGCTACTTATTCTAGTAGTTCAAGGGTCCCAGTTTAAGATACCGCTGTTTGGTATCCTTATTGGTGATCTGCTATCAGTAAATACTGTGGATTGGGTCACGTGGCCTGTACTAATTTTCTGTGCTTCTACAGTATTACTGCTTGAAGAATTCCGGAAGTTATTGTTATCAAATTCTGTTAAGAGGCAGAAACGCCACGGAAATTGGGATTAAAGTATCATTGATTATCTTCGTCATCACCAATAAGTTTTGAAATAGCAGAGCTAAACATTTCCTCTTCCTCATCATTTGTGACATTGCTTTCATCTGATTTGTCTGGTAAGGGGATTGGTATGTTTGTACTTTTGATTGGTTTAGGGAGTTCTTTTTTATGACGTGATTTTTTTGTAGACTTTTCTTTCTTCGATTTGCTTTTACGCTTAGGTGCTTTTCTTTTTCTTTTAGGAGTTTTTTCCACCTCAACAGTTTTCTTAACTTTCCTCACTTTAACTATTCCTTCTTCATCAGCAGACTTTCTTTTCCTTACACGTTCATAATCAGTGAACTTATCTCTCGACCAATATCGAGAGTCTTTTTGATAATCCCAATTTTCTTCATGTTTTTCATTTCTCCTCATCCTTCGAGAACGGGGAGGTTCACCATATTCGTCATAATCATAATCTGTATATACTTCTGGTTCGACAATTTTTCTTTCCTCAAACTCAAATTTATTGTATCCTGGAGGTGTTTTCCTTCCTCTGGTACCTAGCATATTTCTACCAAGAGAAGATGGTGGTCCTCTTGTAACATCGTCCGTACCAGTTATTATTGCCTTCCTATTCTCTTTTTCCTCCCTTTCTTCATCTGAAAGTTCAAAACTTATGCGATTTCTTGATCGAATGTAAATTAGTATTGACAAAATTAATACAAAAAAGGACACACTAAGCGGTATCACATTACTCTTTGAATAATTTAACACTTCAACCCAGGAGGGTAATTCTTGTGTTACGGGTGCTGCCATATACAATGTTAGTGGATCTGTGTCCTTGTAAACTGGTTGTATATCCCAACCCTTACCTGTTTGGATATCGCTAATACTCAACCTAATAGGATACATGGGTATTATATTTTCAATAAGACCGTCTGCAAAGGCTGGGGGTTGCGCGACTGTGATATTGTATGGACGTTCTACACTCTCATTAAGATTGTAAGTAATTGACCAACTGAGTACAATTCTGCCTTCATATTCATTATTTGGTGAGAAGTCATTCAAATTCATTAGTCCATCGCAAAAGTAATCACCCTCATTTACGAAATACCTATTCTGTATACTTATCCTACCCGCCCAACTGCTAATCACTTCTTGAGTATTGATATTTTGACAAAATGCACTAGACACTCTGGAATTCTCAACCTGCGAGATTCTTCCATCAATGCTCTCTGATTGGCTCGCTAATTCCCTTAATATCGAACTATACTGTGTGCTAAATTGAATTGAATCTGTAACCTTTACAACATTATTATCTATAAGAATGGCTATTTTTCGAATGCTACCCTTATCTGGGATTAATGAACAACTTGATGATGTTTCACTTTCACAATTGACATCCCAGCTATTTTCAATACCGTCGCCATCAATATCTATATCTAAATTATTGCTTATGAAATCTCCATCCAAATCATCATCACTTCCTAAATTGGAATCATAGTGTGGCGAATTCCAACCATTTGCATAAATTGTGACATATTTTGTATTTGTTGCAATTGCTAATTCATCCAACTGTTGATTATAATCGAAGTTTTGGACTCGATGGCCCAAGTGTGTCTTGTCAATTAACATCCAATTTCCAACTGAATATGTTTCTATTGTCCCACCAAAATCATTCAATGCAATATGTAGTAATTCCCCATTCTCTGACCATTTAAGTGCCATTGCTTCTCCAGAAATACCCATCGATTGAACGAAGTTGCCATCTGGATATGTTTTGACATTTAGGAAAGTTTCACCAATTCCTCCAACCAACCAAGTCATGTAATCTAAAGAGGGATCAATTGCGCAGTCAATCACATTGTAAGTTGTATAATCATCTTGATAAATTGTTTCACCACTTGCTTTTGAAAAAAGGTGTGTTGTACCATCTAAACTACCTGCAAGTATATTTTCTCCTGATGAGTCAAATTCTAGGCAACTCAATTCTTCGGTAAAGGATTTGTCGTAGGAATTCAATGGTGATGAGAAATTTGTAGAAGCATATTCTAAGATATTGTATGAATCACCTACATGTATAAAATTATTTGTTACTGGATTAGATGAAATCTCTGAAATCCGCGAACCCTGCTCAGTTTGTCCAATAAACTCCCAATTACTAGTGTTGTATACTAATGTAGAGGGGTTTGAAAGAAATTGACTTTTTAGCCCAGCATAGAGATATTTATTATCTGAGGAAAATTGAACTGAATATGGAACATCACCCACTTCAATTTCTTTAATTGTATTCCGAGTACTTGTATCAACAATCAAAATCTGATCTTCTGTAGAGATTGCTAACATCTCGCCATTTGGGCTATAGTCTACTGATGATATTGCTCCAGTACCTTCAACTGAATATATCACTTCACTAAGTCCAAGATTTTCATTCCATTCTGCACTAATGGTAGAAAGTGTACAAGTCAGAAACAATGCTAAGACTAGATAAATCGTAAACTTAGATTTTCGATTACTAAACACTATATAACGCCTGACCTTTGTATCCTATGATATGCTTTTATTCATAAGGTATTGCACAGCAACAACATTGACAATACGATTTAGTCTGCTTGTCGCGTAATCCATGACATTGATAGGCTTCATCAAAAATGCAAGTATCATGGGGGGAAGTAATGATAACCCAGCCCCCGTGCCAAGTCGATTTGAATCTGTAGATCCAGCCCCTCCTCACAAGGTTTCAGATATTAGCAAATTGCGAAGAACTTTATTGGATGATTCACTAAAAATGTTTGAACGGATGAGAGCTGTATTTAGTCTAAGAAATAGCGGTGAGGATGATGCTGTTTATGCGCTCTGTGAAGCGTTTTCTGACAAATCTGCTCTCTTAAGACACGAAGTGGCTTATGTATTAGGCCAGATTCAGAATAAGGTAGCCTTACCGACTCTAGAAATAGTATTGGATGATGAAGAAGAGCATGTTATGGTGCGACATGAAGCTGCTGAAGCAATGGGGGCCATTGGTTGCAGAAGTTCGATCCCAATCTTAGAAAGGCAACTAAAAAATGAAAATCCAGAAATTTCTGAATCATGTGAAGTTGCTCTTGACCTTCTAAATTTTTGTCTTACTGACGAGTATAAAACCACTGATTGGTGATTAATTTACCACTACCTTCAAAATGAAAAACATATTCGACGAGTTGAGTAAGATGCCACACGAACACATACCACTAGCGCAATCACCGAGTGGGGAAATTGGCCCATTATGCCATTCATGTGCTAGCAGGCTTACATTTGGTGAGGCCATACCTGTAGAGCAAAATTACCATTGCTGGAAATGCTATGTTGAAATTACGGGAAATGATGGTGCGGCAAAGCCTGATGAGAGTACACAGCCTTTCTATAGAAATAGTTGATTCGTTTTCTTTGAATATCAACCCAATAAAAATAGTATAGTTCATTAGCCGAGTGCTTGAGACAAATTAGAGGGGCATGGCTTTAGCAAGATGGTCACAATTTGCTTACCGTTTTGGTGAATATTACAAAACTGCAAAACTTTGGACACCCCCTAGACTACGCACTAGAGAGTGGATGTTAGTGCCATTCGGCAATAAAGTACCACGTAGACACCAATCATTTGATACCCCCGATGCACTAAAGAGATACTTAGTAGGTAGGACACCTGCAAGCGCTTTTTACAGTACTGCATATTATTCACGTCCATCTGAATTGAAAATGGCTGAGAAGGGATGGAGAGGAGCAGATTTGATTTTTGATTTGGACGGGGATCACCTTCCAGGTATTTCTGATGATAATTTTTCTGAAATGCTCGAGGAAATACAATCCAAAGCATGGGGTTTGTGGAATGATTATCTCAGTCCTGAATTTGGATTTGAGGAACGTTATCTTCAAGTGACATTTTCGGGACACAGGGGCTTTCATTTGCATTATAGGGATCCCAAAATGTTCCATCTAGATTCAGAGGCAAGAAGAGAAATTGTGAGTCATATTACTGGTGAGGGAGTGGATATGAAAACAATATTAAGCCAAAAATCAAACTCCAGTTGGTCGAAACGAATGAAACTAAGTTACCCGAAATTAATCGACAGATTGGCGCAAATTAGTGATGGAAGTGTATCTAAAGAAGATATCACCATAATTATCTCAAATATGAATGAGTGGTCAATGAAAAATGATTCAAAAGTTGCCAAGTACACAAAAAAAGCATTGGTTGAGCTATCAAAAAAACTTGAAAATGAAGACCGGAGAAATGCTGTAATTTCAGGAAATTTATCAAGACTAGGGCATAAAAGAAGTGGTGATAATTATTGGGAAAATGCTTTCCGAAATTTTGCATTTAGTAATCAGGGTATCTCACTTGGTGCAGCTGGAGAAACTGATGAAGTTGTCACAATAGATGTGAAAAGAGTCATACGTCATCCCACCAGCCTTCATGGAAAATCTGGATTCTGTGTCACTGAATTTCCACTGGATCGGTTGGATCCTGATAAAAATAATTCTTTTGATCCATTGAGTGAAACAATAGTATTCTCAGATTCAAATAACATGTCTATAAAGGTGATAAAAGATGATATTGATTTTAGAATAAAGGAGCGAGAATTTAGCATGAATGCGGGTGATGAAGCAGAGGTAAGTGAGGCTGTAGGGACTTTTTTAATTCTAAAGGGATGGGCCACGCAGCACTCCAAATGAGTAAATACTTACCAATTAATGCAAAGGTTAAAACCATTAAGCGGCGACAACTCGTAAGGATACAGTGGTAACATGGGCAAGCGGAGAAAAGATAAGAAGAAAGGTTTGCCACCATTACCTACTGCTGGTTTTTCAATTCCTGACACACTAGATTTACCACCACCCCCACTTCCAGGAATGGATTTACCTCTACCACCGCCAATAGAAGACTTTACTTGGTCTGAAAAGGTGGTAGAAAAAGTAATGGAAGATACTGGTGTGACCGATAAAGAAGAATTACTAGAAGTTGCTACAAAACATGATTCTGATGAAAATAAATATCTAAAGGAAAGTGAACTTCGAGATGCTGCTACTGAGATTGCAGAATCTGAAGAATCAGAATATGCATCTCTCTGGGAAAGAACTAGTGAGAAACCACTTCCACAAGTATATGGGCACATCGACAGATTAGGGTCTGACGAAGTTGGGACACTTCTAGATAGATACGCGGATCGATTTGGGCATTCATTGGATAGAGAAATAATTGTTATGCGGCAAAAAGAGCAGCAGCAGCGACTTGCAGCGATCAAAGATGCACCTACAATCGAGTTGATTGGCGAAGAAGAGGAAGTTGAAATCACACCAGATATA
Source organism: uncultured Candidatus Poseidoniales archaeon (assembly GCA_964431435.1). Taxonomy (GTDB): domain Archaea; phylum Thermoplasmatota; class Poseidoniia; order Poseidoniales; family Poseidoniaceae; genus CAYSJV01. Next base: position 1,341 of record CAYSJV010000039.1, on the reverse strand, counting down.
GAGCCTGTCCAAGAAAAGAAAGAAGAAGAGGCTGTTGTTGAGGAAGAATCGGAACTATATCCTGAATTAGAGGCTGATGTAGAGGCTCAATTAGAAAAGAAGGTTGCTGTAATCGAAAAGGAAATTAAAAGCCTTGAACCTAAGTTTAAACTCGCACAGCAAAGAAAGCAAAAATCAAAAATTAATAAGTTGGGCCCGAAGTTAATGTCACTTGTAGAACAAAGAGATTTGATATTTGATGTTCTAGATGGTGTTAAGCCCCTTGATTCACTTAAGGCAAAAAAGGAAGTTGAAGAGGATGATTCAGATGAGGATTTTGCTAAATTTGTAGCTGTCGTCGATGAATTACTAGGTAAAATGCCTGATGATGCAGTTGAAGAGTTTGTAAATAGCAAAGAATTCGATATTTACAAAAATGTGGCCTCGGATCCAAATGGAACTTCAAAATCTCAGAAACAAGAATTTTTCAAATTAGTTGATAAAAAATTAGGACAAATGCCTGAAGAAGAAATTGAGGATTTTGTAAATTCGAAGAATTTTAAGATTTACCAAGAAGCAGGTGTGAAATACGGAGTGTGATAACATGGGATTACTGGATAAAGCAGGGAAAATGCAAACTGAAGAAAAGGTGGAAGAAAAAACAGAGGATGTTAAGGCAGAAGTTGAAGTTGAAGATGCACCGGTTGAGGTCAAAAAGAGGGAAAGAAAAAGCAGAAGAAAAAGTAGTACATCTTCAAGAAAGAAAAGAACACGTGGCCCTAAAACACCAAGAGAATTACCCGATGAATTCGTTAAGGCAAGTAAACCAAACAGATTTGCAAGATGGTTGTGTGATTTTCTAGTAAACTGGGGCTTGATTTTTGGAGTTCTATTCTATTATGCATTCGTTGATTCAGGTACTGGAAATGCCTGGATATTAGTGGTACTTGCAATACTCATACCAATAGGGAACATAATTGTGATGCCAATAATGACTAACAGGACAATGGGTAATTTTATGTCAAGAACTAAATTTATTACATATAAATCAAAACCACCGCTTTTTGTCCACCAAATACTCTACGGTCTTGGATTCCCACTCATATTGTTTGGGATCTTTGTTATGCTATCAGACATAGTATTTGCAATAGAAAACCCAGCTATAAGAGTGGTTGTTGGACTTTGTTTCTGGTTAGTCCCAATATCTGACTGGATTATGCGTATTGTACTCAGTGAGAAGAAGCAAGGCCTATATGACTTGATTTTTGGTGCTTATTTAGTGCATCACATACCTACTGGTTCAGTAATAGGATGGTTAGCGAAACTAGAAAAAATGGGGGATTTTGCGGAAACAAAATTCAA
>CAYSJV010000038.1:11884-16189 GCA_964431435.1 uncultured Candidatus Poseidoniales archaeon | reverse complement strand
TGTTATTGCCAGTTTGATTATCAGTGCCGTTGTTAGATGGCACTGAAGGTGCGGGTGCCTGACAGGTATCCATACCCCCATCCTCCACAACGTAAATTGATGGTTCAGGGCAATCAGGTGCATCATCATCAGGAGTGTGGCAAGCCGGACCAGATTCTTCAGTTACTGGTTCAGTTGGTGAGGGGCAAGTTCCATTTTCTTGTTCCGGCTCATCGCAGTAGTAGTAACCGCCCGAATCACTATCCCATGTGAGTACATATGGTGAGGGGCATTCTAGATTCGTTGCAGGTGGTTCGGATCCATTGCCAGTTTGATTATCTCCAGAAGAGGAAATAGTAAAACAATCATTATCATAATCGTGCAGATACTCAGCAGAATTATCATTCTCAACCAAATACAAGGTTGTAATTAGACAGTATTCTCCATCTGCAAGTCCATCCCACCCCAGATATTCGGTCGACTGAGTTGAATACGCAACCCAAGATAGTGTATCATAATCTATAGCAGTTGGATCATTAGGATTGCCGTCCATATGTCGAAGTTCCCATTCTAGTTTGTAATAAGAATCAATCATCAAGTTCGTAGACAAGATTGTACCATTCACAGTACTTCCTGAATCATAACTTGTATTTGTCCAACTAATAGTATTCTCTCCAATAATAGTTGGTTGCTCCAAATCAGGAACGGTATAACATTCAGTGTGCAGATTGTAAGCCAGGGGAATGTTACTAGAATTATCCGAGGGGTCTAATTCCAAGTATGCAAATTGGCAATAATATCCAGGAGAAAGTAAATACTCTGTATATTCAAAGGAGCCGGGATAGTATGCCATCCATGAGTTCGTGTGAGTAGTTCCGTTAACAATTGCGGTTGTATTGGCGAAATGGATCCCCCAAGTTACAATATAGTTCTCTCCGGCGACCAACATGCCCGACCCAATTGTAACATTAACACCAGAAGATTGTGAGTCTGACCAAGGAACAGCGGTTATATTCACGTGCTCACTTCCACCCATATAAGTAGGTGGAGATACAGTGAAACATGCTTGATCTGCATCGACATAGTTGCCATCTTCCCATAGAGACGCTGATACACAATAAGTGTCTGGCGACAGATGAGGCCAATAATCTGTAAATGTGTAGGTTCCCAAGAATGAGCCCATATTGTTTTGATGCCATTGAGGTTGTCCTGAAGATATCATACCAGATTGAGAACCATACATGTTCCAATCTAATGCATATGTCACTCCATCCTTCAAGTCATGTCCAATTATTTCTGAATGCCCAGATGAGTTAGTACCAAGCCAAGCGTCTACATCCAATGACGGAGTTGGCGGTAAAGGTGCTGTAGCATTAAAACAAAAGTAGTCTGAATCAATAACAACTCCTGAGTTTTGTGAATTCATAAGTTCAGCCTCAAAACAGTAATCTGAAGTTGGAAGATATGGGAATTGAATACTAAAATTCGAACTAGAAGAATTTGAGTACCAAGAAATATTTCCATTGTCAATCAGTGTCCCCAACATATCATCAAATAGTTGCCACTGTAGTGTATAATTCACGCCTAACACTTCATCAAACGTATTCATGTCACCAAAATATGAACCATTGAATGGATTCATTCCAGACACATTGTACGCTGTTAAATCCAATGAGGGTGAGGTTCCAACAACTCCACTTACAACTGTACATGATGAATCATAATAAGTAATATTCGTGGAATAATCGTACAATCCCACCGCAAAACAATATGTATCTGGACTAGTAGTTACATTTGTTAGATTGAATTCTGAAGTGGTTGATGCGTTATATATCATTGTAAATGAAGGCGAAGTGAAAGGTGTTACAATTGGCCATTGGCCCCCCGCAAGAGTTGTACCATTAGAATTGTTGAGACCCCAATAAACCATGTAAGCGTTTGTACCAGTTCCTGATCCAGTCAAATTATGCAAAACCAGTTCTGCATATGTTTCAGTAGTAGAAGGAACATTGTAGAGATAAGTGTCAACAATAGGGGTTGGTGTAACAGGTGGTGAATAAAGGCTAAAGCAATAATAATCTGTATCAATTAGAACTGGAGTCACACTATTGTTGTGTAAGCTAGTAAGCAAACAATAGGAACCTGAAGCATTCAAATTAGAAAAAAATGCACCGATTGTGTTAGTAGAAGTGTTCGCAAGCCACGAATTACCACCCATTGAGATTGGAGGCCCTACCCCATCAGATAGTTCCCAATTCAACATATAGTTAGTTCCGTTATGCAAATTTTCTGCAACTATAGACAGATTACAAGAAGTTAGTGCACAAGGCCCCTGAGTAACAGCATATACATTCGGTGGTAATCCTACTGCAAAACAGTCATAACTTGAATCAGTGATATTACCATTCTCAAACAAATCAACATAGATACAGTAAGTGCCAACTGAAAGTCCCCCCAAATACACCACAGTTGTATTCATTGAACTGCTACTGTTGAGGGTGAAAGTTCCAGATTGATTTCCAATTGTCCAATTCACAGAATAGTAACTGGAATTTAGGAGATTGGTAGTATAAATATACGCATTTTGCACAGAAGGGGTTGCACTAACTACTGTATTTATTGAAGCAAAAATAGGAGTTCCAACAGTGAAGAAAGACGAACCTGAATCCAAATTAGTACCATTTGAATAATACTCTAAATCGGCACTAAATTGGTACTGCATAGTAACTGTAGAATTGTAATTAAGAGTGATCATAGTGTAGTTACTAGTGCTAGAACTCGTAAAAGAATATGTGCCTGAATCTACAATAGAGTTGCTGCCGAGTTGTGATTCTTGTAGTTGCCATTGAATATTATATTGCGTACCTATTGACAAGTTAAACATTGCAACAACACCGCTCCAACTACCAGAAGTTTCAGTTGAATTTACAATAATATATTCACCATTACCGACTTGTGGGAACATTTTTTCAGAACTGTTGTACGGAAGTTCTTTAGTCACAGAATTTTCATAAAAAACTACAGAAAATACGCTAATAAGTAATAGAAACACCAACATAATACTTGATACGGCACTCTTAGACATAATAGCCCGATAGCGTGCACGATTATATTGGTTACCGATTAAAGAATGCAGATTTATCTCCTATTTGTCCAAGGAAATATCAGCGCTTTCGCAACTTGCCAAGCAATTGTTGGGTTTTCTCTTAATCTTCTCATCGAATACTCGTACCACTGTTTCCCATAAGGCACGTAGACTCTAACTTTATGTCCCTCATCTAGTAACTTCCTACCAAGATTCCCTCGCACACCCAGTAATAACTGAAATTCATATCCAGGACCTTTATCGCCTAGACGAGAATAATTAATAGTTCTAGGGTCGGTTTTTCCGGACCCCATATTTCGTTTCTCTAAAGATTTGAGCGCATGAGTTACTACAGGGTAATCATGGCTTGCCACACCTACATACGCATTAGTATCAAGCATAGCATCAATATGTTCACAAAATGATTCAACTATCTCGGAATATCCTGTATGTGAAATTTCCTTTGGTTCTAAGTAAATTCCTTTACAAATTCTGAAATCACTTGCCCCATTTAATTCGCCAAATATTCTCGCAATATCGTCCGTTGTTCGAAATAAGCGTGCTTGTAATACAGTTCCAACATTGTCCAGTTCTTTTGCATGAAGGTTCAATAACAATTCAATTGTTGCATCAGTAACACGATGATCTTCCATATCTAATCTCACAAAAATATCTTTTTCTTTTGCGAGTGATACCAATTCCTCTACCTTATTGTACGCAAATTTTTCGTCAATTAATAAACCAAATGCAGTCGGTTTTATACTTATATTCGCGTTGAAGTTGTGTTTCGAAATAACATCTAACACCTTTACATATTCATCAAAAAATATTGTTGCCTCATCTAATGATTTAATTTCTTCTCCAAGTACGTCTATTGTGGTAGAAAAACCTGAATCATCTAATTTTTTCAGCACAGTTGTTGCTTTATCAAGCGAATCGCCTGCAACATATCTTCGTGATATCCATCTAACTACAAACTTAGGCATGAACGGGAGTATTCCTACAATAATTTTACCAAACATACTCATCCCGATACCACGAATGTTATCTCACACATGGAATCATCAAATGATAATTACTACTTCAGAATCACATGAATTATCTAACTGTCAACAAAATCTCCAGTCCTTCCTATCTGAATATTTTGATTGTTAAGAAAATATGTAATTGCTCTCCTTTGCCATCCCTTAAACGATTTGCGATCTAGGTATGCGCAAATTTCTGCACCTTCATAAGCTAAT
>CAYSJV010000038.1:0-11861 GCA_964431435.1 uncultured Candidatus Poseidoniales archaeon | reverse complement strand
AAAAGAAGTCATTCCATTTGAAAAACGCGATCTTAATTTTGTAGAATCTATTGCCTCACCAATTGCCTGTTTCCATGCACCATTCGGCCATGTATCGGGGTTTTCAGTCACCTCATTTTCTGGTTTTTCCATAGGTAGTGCGTAATTTGCTAATATGTGCCCTAACCAAATACCATCTCTTAGTGCTAATGCTGAATGTCGTGGAGCATAATGCCCACCGCCAATACAAATTATTGCGCGATGATTGACATCCTCGGAATCCCAGTTTCCATGTCCACTTGAACCATCTAATCCTAATCCTTCCCAGATGACATCTGCCAAAATATGGGCTGCATCTTCTCGATTCCAAGTAGATTCATCTGAACCAATTTCAATATACAATGAGGGTGTTTCTAGCCAAGGCCCATGATGAGTAGTTTCAAGTGTGACATCAAAATCACCTTCCAAATCAGATTCATTGACTTTATTATTCAATAACCTGAACCAAGATGCTAATCTTGGATTAGGAGGTGGTGCCTTTCCAGAAGCCCCTCCAAAAGGTGGTTTCTCTGAGTCGAGTAAATGGGGAACTCCAATATAATGCAGTGTCAAACTTGGTATACCTGAACTAGCCGAATGACGACTTGGAAAAATTACTTCTTGAACATTAATCCCAGTTTCAGCATGCCACCGTTGATCTAAGTTATCTTCAAAAAGTACGTTGCCCTTTGTCCACCATATATGTACATCTCCTCGATTCCAAGTATTACAACCTTCAACTAAATCTCCTGTCTTCCAATCTCCTTTTGACAACAGCGCATTTGCTTGAACAACAGATGCTATGTCTTCTCCATTAATGACTATCAATGCAACTGACATGAATTTGCCACATACCTTTCTTTTAGATATATTACGCAAAGATGTATTAAATAATTAATAACAGGCCATCTCGGGTAACTATGGGCTGGCCTAAACTCGATTTTGAACCTGTTAGGGCGCACACTCAGCATTCTATAAACGAGGATATTCTTGTTGTGGGTATTGAAGGTGAATTAGCATGGGTAGATGGGCGTACTTTGGAACAAAAATCCAAATCAGCAATACCATTTCCTGCAAGAATAATACTATCTGATACTGCAGGTTGCAATTTTGTTGGTTGCTGGTTAAATAGAGAACTACTTATTTCGAGAATGGCTTTAATCGATTTAAATGAAGATTTTAGCAAAGGTATCACACAATATGAATTAAGAATTCTAGCAAATTCAGGAGGAGATAATGCCCAAGTAAGGGGTTCAATATGGTCTCATGTATTAGATGCTGAAAGTTTGGGAATGGATGTTAATGACGATGGGATTGTGTTTGCATTATGGAATAGAGGAATATATCGAGTAAATCATGATGCGAGCGAAATTTGGAGGAAACCACCGATAGATTGGACTCCAATGGGCCAAATTGAAGATGCAAAAATACCCACGACAATCGTAAAAATTGACAATGAAATACACATTTGGTCTAAAGCTGGAGAAAGGGCAATTTTAGATTGGGATACTGGTGAATTACTCGAATTTAGCACTGCACAATTTGATATTTCTATCGACCGAATATACTATGAAAAATCAGAGGGTAGTTTGGAATTAAATTGGTTGATAATAAGTGACGAAAATACTGCATATTGGATTACCGAATCTAAAGATAAGAAGTCAATCATTAGTGCCGGCCTAAGAGGGGCAGTTAATGACGCTAAATACGATAGCGAAATCAATGGGTGGAGACTTATAGGTTGGAGAGAAGATATAATCTGGACAACAGAAAAAGCAGTATATGAAGACACAATTGAGATTGGAGTTTTTCTTTACAATCTAAGTGGCAAATGGATGGTACTAAACAACAATGGCGAGTGGGTTCCATTCAAAGCTAAAAATGGCAAAAATAATTATTCTTCTTCAGAGGAAGAAGAATGAGACTCATTACCAGCACTCTTATCTCCTGCAAATATGGTGTGTCCACATTGTCCACAGGATGTTCGGTCTGCATGTACAGCCATGAATACACCTGGCCCACAATATTCGCACGTCACGCCTTTGCGTACCAATTTACCATCTTCAATAGAATACTTACTCCATTTCGAACTAGAGTTAGGGTCACCCATCATTCATCACTTCCTTCATCTGAATCGTCTGCTGACTCTTCAGCGGTAGGTTCATCTTTTGTTTCCTTCTCTGCTGATTCATCAGTTAAATTATGTCTTTTTAGTAAATGCTTTGCTTCTGTATTATCCATGACATCCTTATCTGAATATATATGGGCCACTGCACTAGTATGAGATTGCCCGAATCGGGTAACAACATCCCTTATTATTATCAGTTCTTTCTTGGATCCTGGTTCTTGTTTCGCAACCTGATCTAACATCTCAGACCTACTTGGAGTAGATTTTCCCTCATGACTGATAGAAAATGCCAGTTCCACTCTACCTAAAACAACATTTTCCTTACGATCTTTTACATCTACCATATTATCTACCTCACATTAACCTTGAGTGCATATGTTCCTGGGCGGTCAATGCCCAACTTCTTTGCAACATCGGCTCTATCTGGATCAAACACAATTACGTATCCCATCCAATCGAGAGATACTGGTGCTGAAGGGCACCGATTACACTGATCCTGTTCTTCATCTAAAACCAAATTGCATTCACTGCAAGCAAATCTTACTTCTTTTGCCATAACACATCCCTCACGAATCGTCTTCCTCATCTATCCAGTCCATACCGCCTAAGCCGGTTTGTTTACAATTAAGACCAATCTTACTGGAACGTGGATCTGCTGTGTTAATTGAAAGTGAAACAATTCTAGCCCTAACTGTGCTAAATTCACCGAGTGATTTCCCACTCTGCCTTCCTTCGATTCTCTTCTGGCCTACATTAACATCCACATGATCATCCATAATCTGAGATTTGTGTAAGAGTGCCTCCACGGGACCTATTCTCACAAATGCACCAAAGTCATGAACTTCAGATACTGCTCCCTCAACTACTTCATGATCATCCATGCAGAATAAAATCGCCTTGAATCGTACCCCTTGATAGATTGCACCATCATTGTGAATAATACGGCCCCTACCCAATGGTTCGTGATCTGAAGTAACAAGGATAAATCTGTGGTCATCATCGAATTTTCCTTCAAATGCCTGTGCTGAAAGTCTGTCAATATGCTCATTCAATGATTTTCCCTTTCGAATATATTCTGCAGGAATCCTAATTGTATCTTCCATCGTTACCATTTTGTACATGCCATTCTCTCCATTCAAGCCTCAATTTGAGTCCAACGGCAGAAGGTAGTTAGCCATCTGTCTGTCATCGGTATTCCTCAAGAGAGAAGGGTTGAATTCATCTGCCCGACCCAAAGCCCCATTATAAGGGTGTTCAAACACACAACTGGTGATTGCCCCCCTACGGGGGGGCAAGGAATGTACAAAGAAGGTACTATTGTGACTAAATAATACTCAATGTTTTAGTAATCAGTTTTTGCAGAGTATACCGATTCTGTATGGCGCCTCGTTTAGATAGCAGTAAAAAATTAGGTGTTTTAATGGTTATTTTCATACTGATTATTATGGATATCTCTGCATATTTCCTGCACATGGAGGGAAATACAAATCTTGAATCCCTAGAAAGTAGTGAAGGTGATTATTTTGCACAGAAATCTACAGAACCCTGGTACGGAGATGAAGAAGCATGGTCACAATTTGGTAGAACACCTACTAGAAATTCATCTACTCCTGCTCATTCACCAAATGGCGGTCCGGGGCAAGGTTCGGTAGAGGATGTTCAAATCTTAAAATCAATAACAGACCCAGTTATCAATTGGCAAAGTTATGTTGAATCTGATGGTGATGTGGGTGAATATGGTATCAGGGGGTACGGAACCGCTGTTGGGGATTTCTCAAATCAAGTGACACGCCCAGAAACTGCAATCGAGAGATGTGGTGAAAATCATTTGTTTTCAGTATTTGTCGCTAGAAAATCGAGCAACTCAGGTAATGATTGGCTTGTTATTACAGAGGGTGACACAAATAGAGAAGTTTGGCGAGTTGATTTGGGTGCTGTAAATAATAAGGGTGTAAAATCAACTCCAATTATATATGACATAAATTCCGATGGGGCGCTTGAAATTATTCTTGCATTTGATACAAACTCTGGACTAAATGTTGAGGTATGGGGCCCACAAATCACATGCAGCGATTCGGGTTGGCAAGTAGATGGTCATACCACTGAAGTGATGTGGAGCCTTACAGATCCTGATTACAAATTAGAAGCACCTAACCTATTCCTTAACAATGGGCATGCGCCCACCACGCAAGCACTATTAGCAGATTTAGAAATGGATGGGGACCCTGAAATTGTACTAACTGCAATAAATATAAACAGTGAAAACCCAGCTGTAATTGCTATTCCATTAACAGCTCAGGGGCCGCCTGAGCCACTTTGGGAGGTTGAATTAGACAGTGGGACACACCCATCTGATCCAACATGGGTTGCGCTTGATGAGCAAAATAGTGCCATTTTAGTCACAACTATTGATTCAAACAACGGAAATATGTGGGCATGGAGACTATCTGGGTCAAGTGGTTCTGTTGACTGGAATGGTTTGTCGTTGGGAACCCCAGATGGAGACACAAATACACCCCACATCAGATTACCAGGCCCAGTAATTGTCGAATTAGATGGAGACGTGTCGCCAGAAGTAGTATTTACAGTACCCAGTGATTTCGATGGAAGTTCAAATGCAGATGGTGCATCATTCCATGCTTGGGAATTAACTGATGCAAGTGAAATTTGGTCATTCAGAGCACAAACTGGATTTGCAGATGCACCGCCCTTACCAGTAGACGGTGATGGTGATGGAATCCATGAGCGAATTTGTTGGATTACATGGTTCCTTGATGGGACATTTGGATTAGATAGACATGCCAGAGTTGGTTGCCATGATGTAGAAGATGGTACACCTGATCAGGCGTGGATAAACTCTCTCGATTACGATGGAAATGTTCCAAATGAAGGTATTGCTGTATCACAACCCATTGCAATGGACCTAGACAGTACTGGTTCACCAGAAATCATAATTGCATACGGAAATGAATTGATTGATTTTGATGGAGAAAACGGATTTAAAAATCAGCATTGGGATAGTAGTTTATCATTTAATCATAGGACTTGGGCATCACCTAGTGTTGCTGATTTAGATGGAGATGGACACATTGACATCCTTGTAGGTGACATATTAGTAAGTCAAGGTGAACCTGACATAGCACCCAAATTAGACGGCAGAGGGATCTCATTTAGCCCATCTCAATCGTTAATTGATCCTGGAGCATCTGTGACAATAACAGGGCAATTCCAAAACCTTGGAACAAAAAATGTTGATGAACCAGTAGATGCCGTATTGAAACACAATGGAAACATAATTGCCACACACAGAGTTATGGAACTAGAACCTATTTCCCCCTCAGGTGATGGAAGCGTTGTCACATTCAGCGCAACTTGGATTGCTGAATTAGGTTCCCATGAATTTTCCATTGTTATTGATCCACACAATAATTTGACACAATCAAGATATGATAATGATAACTATACAGCAACATTGGATGTAACAGCACCCTATGAATTGGCAATGTCACTACCTCCAAATCCGATACGAATAGATCCTGGTAGCACTGATGAGATTGAGATAAGTGTAACTGCAGTAGGTAGAACTGCAGGTGATTGGACTATGGACTTAGATTTAGCAGATATGCCAGAAAATTGGTCTGTAACAAGTACAACGCCAAATGGAACAACATCAGTCACACTAGAGCCTAATGTCCCATGGAAAGCAATGTTCAATGTTTTCGTACCTGCTATAGCAGAAGGACGGGATGTAGGTTCATTCATACTCAGGATGACATTGGACTCTGACAATACAATTAATCGAAGCCTTGTGATTCCTATCGAGGTTAACTTAACCCAAGGAATTTCAGCAGTTGGCCCAAGAGGTACCGGTGAATCTAGTGGGATAGGTATCGTTAATCAAAAGGCAAACGCTTGGTTTATGGTAGAAAACCTAGGTAATGCTGAGGAGAGCATCTCAATACAATGGACAAGTAGTGATTGGGGGGTCCCTGAAATACTTGACAAAAATGGTCAAACACTGTTCACAATAACCTTGCCAGCCAAAGGAACGTCTGAGTACTTGGCTCAGATTAATGTCCAAACTCCAAATGTAGGTGAATCTGTACAAAATAAACTAACACTATGTATAGACATAAGTGATGAAGAAATTTGTAAAGAAATTGATTTTACATTTACTTCCAATGGGATATCAATACTACCTCCACATGTAAGAAGCAATCCCTTACAAAGTCTAAGCTGGGAAATTGGAGGGAAGATACCTTCGGGACATCCTGAGATTTCATGGGAAATGGATACTGCCTCTATGTTGCAATCTGGTTGGATTTGGACAGCTGAGGGGGCATTGTCATCTGATGGAAATACATTGACATTAACTGGAAATGAGGGTGAAAGTGTTGATGGGTGGTTAAATCTGACATTACCTGAATTTACACCACCTCAACTACATGAATTCGAAGTTGATGCCACCGGTCTAAGTGGCTACAAAATTGATTTTACATTACATATACTTCAGTATTACAGATCTGAAATTGAACTAGTAAGTCCTACTGAACAACCCTACATATTGGATGTCAATACTGAATCTCAAATTGTATTGCGATTACAAAATATAGGTAATGGGGAGGACACATTTACATTAAAAGCAGAATTTGAGCAGAATGAAAACTTTAGTTCGGATCCAGGTGTAATTTTTGATTCTTCAACACAAGATATTACCCTTGGTGTTCAGACCACCATATACACTCCCCTCAAAATAACACTTCCAGAAAATACAGATGCACGTAAGGGACTAAAAGTCAAATTCACACTCGAATCGCAAGGAAACTCGAGTGTAGTTGTTTATACACACATAATACTAGAAGCCAGGCAAGATCATAGATGGAGTTTCAATATAATCACTGAGAGTAACATCACTGCATTGCCGGGAGAATTGTCAACATTTGAGTTCAATGCTACAAACATAGGAAATTACAATGATACGCTTGATATCGATGTCGTGTCTACTATCACATATTCTGGAAATGATGTATCCACTTGGAATATCATCGGAACACAGGTCCAAGTATTGGATGTGAATAGTTCCTCAATGCCAACAATACAGGTTTCTGTACCAACTAATTCATGGAATGGAACTATTGTATCAATTACTGTAGTGGCAACTACCTCAAATGGAGAAATAATGGATTCACATACCACCTCAATTGAAGTAGGGAGAATTAATGGTTGGAATATTAGTTTACAGTATGCTGATTTAGATATAGATGCAGCGGGGGACAATGTTACACTTGAAATAACGCAAATGGGTAATTCTCCATCTTCACCATACATCATCCCAGTCCTTACAAGTAGTTGGAGTGCTGAAACCCCATCGAATTTCTCTACGATAGACCCATATCAATCATTCCTATACAATCTGCAAATAACACCCCCTGAAAATTCATTATCTGGTGAAATTAGCAATCTACGTTTGATTGTAAAAGATGCAGTTGGTGGTTTTGGAAGAGTTGAAATTGACGTTCCACTTCGAGTTGATGCGAAATATTCCTTTATTGCCGACAACAATGGTGAATGGTTAGTCAATGAAAATGGTGGTGCCCCACTTGCGTGGATAAAAAATAATGGGAATGCACTTAATACTATTTCAGCAAATGTAGTTCTACCAAATGGTTGGTCTATTAGTGGGGAATTAGAAACCTCCTTATCAGCTGGACAAACAAAGGGTATGGATCTTATTTTGGTGCCACCGAGTACATGGGATGAACTAGCAGAAGACATTACAATCCAACTATCTGACACATATGGTAATACTCAAAGTATGACACTAACTGCAACTAATAGTGAATATACATGGTCAAAAAGTCCTGTATTTGTGGGAATTGAAAATGATTTATTAGAGCTACACATTAACCCGAATAATGCCATTACAACTATTGCTAGCACAGGAGATAATGTTGAAAAGATTGACAGTAGATGGTGGATTAAACTAGATGACGATATGTCAAACTCTTTACTTGTCACTGATGCATCGGGTTCAACAACAATGAAATTCACAAACTTTGTTGATTCACCTGCAAAAAGAGATGTGAACTGTCAATTCAAATCCTCTACTATAACAGACATGGAAGATCGAATATTTAGTTCAGATTCAATAATTGCCAATTGTGTCATTGAGAATGGAACTGAGGATTTCAGGTGGTCTGTACTCATTACTACAACCTCTGGAGACTTGGTAACACATATAGGTGGAGTAACCTATGCTGGAGAAAGTCAAACAATTAACCTGACAAGTGGAGAATGGGTTCCCAATGTAGGCATCCATGATCTTACGGTTAATTTCCTAGACCGCCAAGGATACATAATCGAAAGCGAAACATCTAATTTAATTGCTAGAAAAACAGGCTGGAATATTGGTATATCTTCTATTGAACAGTCAACATCGAATGATGATATATTATTGAGTGTTGGGTTGAGTAGAATAAATTTCCAAACAATTGAAAACGCAATATGCACACTAACCGCGACGAGTTCGACATGGGAGTCTCAATGGGATGTAGATATCACAGGAGGAACATTTGCTCCAATAATTGAAATTTACAACCCACCGTTAACCACAGGAGATGAAATATTATTCGACATAACATGCCAAGCCCCATGGGACATAGATGATGATATAACTGACAATCAAGAAACATACATAATGGAAGCAAGTTCCATCAACATAGGAGTGAGTAGTAACACATATTGGACATTAGGTAGTGCTGTATTCATCATAGGAGTTGCATGGATATTAGGATTTGCATGGCCTGCACAGACTAGAAAAATCGAAAAGAAGAAAAAAGCAGTACAAAGTTCAAAGAAAACAGAAAAGTTAGAAGAAAATGAAGAAAGTATCAGTCTAGAAGAAAATGATGAAGATATTATTGTGGAAAAAGAAGAAAATGAAAAACAACTCTCACTATCAGCCAAAGCGGAGAATAAAGCGAAAAGCATGGTGAAGGAAGAAGATGAAACCATGGAGATGAATGCTGCACCACCTGAAAGTATAGCAAATCTAAAAGTAGAAAATGAAGACGGAGATAAAGCAAATACTGACCTAGATTCTAGAATAGAAGAAATGCTGAGAAGAAGAAAACGCTAATGAAGATAGTCAATTCGGCACAAACATGGACCCACATTGGACCGGAGCATATCTGAATGCATCTCCATTTTATACATTTGACCCATATGAAGGAAATCTTGCCAGTTCACTAGTACATGCCTTGGAAAAATCCTCTAAAGGAGATGATACTGAATTAGTTGATTTCATAAATAAAAACCCAGAAGTCGGTGAAAGATTATCAAAAGAGGGTATCGTATCTTTTTCTAAAAGAGAGGATATTAAATGGGACGATGCAACAATTATGTTTGTACTTTTGACACCTGAGGGAGAAAAAGGAGAGCCATTGCAAAGACCATTTGACAAGGGTGTCTCAAGAGAACGCCTAGGTCGTTTCCCATGGAAAGAGGACAATGTGATAGAGTATCTAATCCAATTTTTAATAACACCTGAGGATGAAACCGGCATTCGTTTATCGGAATCCCTCAAACAACTATGTCGTTATTTTGGAAATGACAATCAAGGACATGAAAGATATTGTAAAGGGGTAGGTGGATTAAAATTACTTGGATATTTGTCTGCAGATGATGCATTGCAACTTGCAGAAGATCTCAGAAAAACTAAGTGGAGAATCTCTGCATCAGAACCATTTGATGGGGGCGTTGCACAAATTGTAAAACATTTGCAAACAGTACTCCGAGCTGCAAAAAACAGAGACTTAGGTATACTGATGAGGGAACATAACTAACTAAAATTCACTACCTGTAAGTCTTTCATACATCGATTTATACAAATCACTAGTTTTACCAATTATAGATGAAGGTAGTGCTGGGATAGGAGGTTCTTCTCCACCTGTATCTCTTGCTGCATACAATTCTTTATGGTGCCCTGTTTCGAGATAATGTCCTCTAACAAACTCCTTAGATAATTGTATAATTTCCCCATTACAGTATGCTTCGTAATCCCACCATCTATCTTCATCTAGTGTGCCAAACGAATCAACCAATACTGGTTTCCTGCCTGGGCCTAATGCAAATTCCTTCTTTCCGTCAACATGTATCAGGCCATTCTTTAGTGCCTCTCTTTCAATTATTTCATCAACCTTTACAACCACGTCAAGTAAAGAGTCTAATTCCTCATTGGTGATATTTGCAATTGTGAGTGCCTCTTCCCTATCCAATATTCTATCAAAAGTTTCAAACTTAGTACTAACTTCAAGATATGGTTTTGGTAACTTAACTCCTTCAAAGACTTCTGATTCTCTTAATCCCAATTCTTCTGCAGTTAGTTCTCCTCTTTCATACCGTCTCCAACCAGAGCCTGCGAGATAATGCCTACAAATCACTTCCAGTGGTACAAATACATTTTCTGCATCTGAAGGTATAGCACCTGGCTCTCGGATCACTTGAAACTTCTTTGCAAGACAACTTGTTGGACTATTCATTTCTATCAAATGAGTGTCACAAATACCTTCCTCCTCAACCATCTTAAACCAATGTACTGATGTCCTATTCAAAGACTCTCCTTTACCTGGAATTAAGCTAGGGATTATTTGATCAAACACACTTATTTGATTTGTATATCTAAATTCAATAATATCGGGGTCATCTGTGCTCCAAACTTCTTTCACCTTACCAGAGTATAGTAGTGCCATGACCATCTCGTATTGAGGGACCACGATAAATAATTGCCATACAAAATCAGATTAACCCTAAGGCATCTTCGATTCTATTTAACTCTGGACCGGTTGTTTCAGAACTCACAATTGCCCCATTATCACTACAAGAAATTCCAGCCCCAACCATTGGTGATCCGAAACCAACTGTACCAACCATTGGTTCGACACCTAGCATTTCTTTCACAATTGATACTTCAGTTTCTGTAACGTCGGGGTGTAACAAAACTCCTTTATTATTTGCAACAGCTAAACTTCCAACTACATCTTGCCCTGCAATTGTAGTAGTTGCCACATCAACCCTCATCACTTCGGCAATAATTTCTAGACCGTCGATCGGAACTGCAGGACTAGCGATTACACCATTTTCATTACATACTAATAGATTCCCTGAAGCATTTACACTACTTTCCATTACAACAACATCGCTGAAGGATGTGAGTATATCTATATCCTCAGGAGTTGCGATATCAGCAACAGCAATTGCATTTGAATTGCCGGCAATTAATGCTCCAAGTAAATTTGAGCCACCTATACACATAGGATGCATCTCAATGTTCAGGGTAGTTTCAATTTTTGTCTTTAGGCTCGCCTCTATGCTAGGGGGGTAGAACAGAACATCGTTCACAGTTGCAAGGAACGTTCCCATCTGGTCATTACCAAGAATATTACCAGTCACTAGAGGCATGGTTCGGCCCAGTAGTCATTAGTTATAGTCAATGCTATTCAAAAAATATTCTAAAATTACATCAATTATTTTCTTCATATTCATCTAATCTTTTGTCTGAAGAAATAGACATGGCAACTTGCCTATCTCTTCCCGTTCTGAAATAATGATCAGATTCAGCAACCAATTCCTTAATTTTCTTGGCCTTATTTTCTTCGACTTCTCCCTTTAAGCCCTCATAAGCTTTTTTCAGAGATTCGGCTGATCTTTGCTTATC
>CAYSJV010000037.1:9991-16710 GCA_964431435.1 uncultured Candidatus Poseidoniales archaeon | reverse complement strand
TATCTCTGAAGTATACATCGAATAATCGGGTTCGGATAGGTTCGAAGGGGTTATCTGATTACCCATCCAACTTCAGAATTCTGTTTGAAGGGTGTTCAGTGGGCCAGTACAGTCACTACCCATCCAACAACCTCTGGTTGAGAGGGTATTGAAAGGGAGGGCTATGAACTGAAAAACAATTCTTCTTTCAAGCATATGCGCCAATAAAACTGATTATTGACAATACCGGTAATACAACCATTGGAGGCTTAGGGATATGGTCGATAAACCCTCTTAGATTTGCACCAATAATACTACCCCAGAAAACCAACATAGCAACTCCTGTGGAAACCATTACTGCCTTGGCGGATTCCGCATCATCTATCATGACGCTACATATCAAATTGATAAGTCCAATTCCAGTGACTACTCCACCAAGTATCATTCGCATGGATGCTAGTTTAGCAACTTCAGCCTCTGGTATTTCTCCAAAAATATTTTTATTAAATTCCACTGGTTTGGCCATTTTTACCATACCTAGTAAAAGCAAAACTGCTCCTACGATTTGCATAAATATTGCATGATTCATGATAATACTAAGACCAATTCACTGATAAATCTTCTCGAAGTATTATTTACAAAGACTCTATTTTGATCGGTTTTTTTATTCATCATCGAAAGCCCATTTGTTGAAACCATTAACAAACCAATTCGGACAGGTTGGAAGGGTCTATCCCAAAACCCATCCAACAGAATTTATGAAAATAAAGGGTGTTCAGTTGGCCAGTTTAGTCACTACCATCCCACAGTCCCCAAAAAAGGAATATTTTTAGGCCAAAAATAGGTATATTTTACAGAATGATAATTTAGTATAATTCTCTAGGTGCTTTCATGATGATGACGGGAGATGGTGAAACAGTATTTCTTCTTGGGGTTATAGCAATAGTATATTTGATTTACAAAAACTCAAAAGAAAAAAAACCAGCACAAAAAGAGTCCAGTTCGGATTCCGATTTATACTATGACCCAGTATATGAAACATCAAATAAGTTGGATGATAGTCAAACAATTTCACAAGAAATTGATGATAAAATTCAAAAATCATCAACTGAACAAACGTGGAAAATAGTTGCAATTGTACTTGCAACATTATTCCTTGCACCTGTTCTGCTAGAAAATCTTGGAGATGTCCCCGATCTCATCGAGGAATTTACAGATGGAAAAGATGAACCAGATAAAGTATATACTTTATTCGATGTTGAGGATGCAGTTGATAAAGTAACTTCTGACAATAATGATGAGTTGCTACGATTGGAGTTTGTGGGGTTTTGTGAAGCAAAAGGAATGTGTTTAGAGAAAATAGATTATAATTTATTGAAGATTGAGATTTACTTGCTAGATGTCGGCTATGATTGCACAAATCAGTTTGGAGGCGATTGTTTTGTTAAAGAATATAGTGACAAAGGACAAGATGATTATTATTATGGAAAAAACTGTGAAACAGACGATCCCGACGGTAGAGACAGATACTGTATTGTATTGATGGAAAATGGAGTAGATATTTGTGATGCGCAGTGTACTATAAAATTAGATATAAGTTACAAAGGAAAAGCAGTATGGGATCCGAGTATGGCTGATACTACCAGTTATACTGGTGGAGATTTTGTTATACATTAAGCCTGATTTGAAGGGCCTCCTCAGTACCGGATTAAACAAAATAATACAATAGACCAATAATAATCCCAATATCAACCGCTACAAACAAGACTTTGAGTGGTAAAGGTAGAATTTTGAAAAAGTGAAACATACCTTGATTTTCTTTGTTCATATCAATCCCATGAGTCTGTTGGTGTTAGCCTTTGTGCGAAACAGAGGTACTAACGCGTGAGTTTCTCCATCATTAAATCCTGAGAGTGAGAAGGAAAGTAAATTTCTGTATTACAATTCATTTGGAACAGGTGTTTGGTCCATGTGCAAGAAGGCAAACACCGCCCACCATGTGACAATATCCCACGAATGCGCAAGATTCGCCACCCCAGTTGCGTTTTCGGTGACCATATATTCCTCAAGTGTCTCCAGTTTGTCGCAAGTCTTATGATAACATGGGAATCCATCAACTACACCATTCCACCCAAGGGTGGCAACACCAATTTGTTGGAATGAATCATGGTCACTGCGTGCAGTTGGAGATTCATAGATTGCAACAGTATCTTCATACTGTAATTGCCACAAGGGGTCTTCTCCTCCAGCTGCCCATTCAGCAGCACCTCGTTCCATTTGGTAAGCCAAATCAAGTGCATCTGCACCAATCCATTCAGCCAAATGAAACATTCCGGGTTGATCAACTACATCGCCTGTTCCATCAGGTCCGAGGTAGACAGAGAGTGCGTAATCTCCTGGGTAATTGACTCCTGCCATATCGAGATTTAGATAATTGCTCACAGTGACACTCGAAGGTAGATTGTCAGCAAATGCAGATGAACCCCACAACCCCTCTTCTTCGCTGGACCACAAGCAGAACACCATTGTTCTACGAGCATCGAAATCTGCCAATGCCCCTGCTGTAGTCAGGACCATTGCTGAACCTGCTGAATTGTCATATGCACCTGTTCGGGTACCATATCCTGTTTGTTCAAGTCCTGGGAGTAATGATGTTGGTGTTGCATAAGGGGCAATGTCAAAATGTCCACCAAAAACCAACCATTCGTCTGGAAACGTTGTCCCATCTTTGTAGCCACAAATATTTGCTGCCCATAATGTGCCAGTCCAGTATCTATGAACTTCAGCTCGCAAACCAAAACCGGTCATGATGCCTTCAAAATAATCGATTGCATCTTCATAGGATGGGTTTTGATTTCCAATCCAACGGTCCAAATAACCAACAGCACCATCAGGACCACAAGTAATCACATCTGAACAGGGGGTTTCGTCGGTCATGAACTCGACCCATTCGTATACAGAGCGGCCATCTACCCAACCTCCTGATGCATCAACCCCATCATCCATTGTTAAATCCGAACGTTGTGGTCGTGATGTTTCAAAGGACTTTATGGCAACATTACCTCCATTAGAATCATGTGCAGTCAACCAATTCCAAGTTCCGTTGTCTCCATTTTCTGTGACTTTCACAGCCCCTCCATTCGATGGGTCTGCAATCCAGTCTTGCCATGATTCGTTTGCAGCACGAACTGGCCAATCTGTGCGACCATAATCTCCAATCATCACCATCGCGTTTGGATTTCTTGGTGGGAGTAACCAATCGACACTCTCACTGGTTCCAGATTTGATATCGAGAACTGTTCCATTTTGTGCACGATTACTACCAGGGTCTACTAAGAAATATGGAATATATACGCTCAGGTCAGTTTTTGCCATCAGTGTAACTTTACTCCAATCTCCAGCGGTTAGAGCACCATTTATTTCCAGATCATTGGCCGTGGGTGAGTCTGTATCTTCAGAGCCAAAACAGCCAGACAATGGTGTTCCCAAAAGCAGGAATACAATCAGGACGACTCGGGATGTCCGTGAACGCATAGGTCGCCGACCATGGTTAACTATCTGAATGAATCGTATCGCCACTTTTCAGGTAAGCGTCAATACTGTGGAGGATATTGCTGCTGTTGTTGCCCTTGTTGCAATGAATCTTGCATATGCTCAATATTAGGTGCTGAAGGTACTGCATCTGCCTGAGTAGATTGATTTTGTACAATAACTAAATCACTCGGGTTTACATTATTTGCTTTGTAAATTCCAACTGCAATACTGTCTGTCAACAATTTAGTAAAAATTCCAATATATCCTGCAATCAAAACAACACCTGCTGGAATCCAAAATATAAACGCTACAATTAAACTAGCATCGCTAGGTTCTGTCTGACACCCAACCCATTCATTACATGTTTCTACCGACAATCCTTCATACATCAAAAATCCTAGAACCCACAGAGTTACAGCAACGACATGTATTACAATAACAACTGCTAAAAAACTCAAACCTGTTTGAATCACATCTTTTGTATCCATTCTCAAGGACATGTACTGCGACTAGCATGGCTTCTAAATAGGCCTTACTGTCAAACTAGACTGTTAATCAATTATACAATCTTACGATCAATACGAAGATGATCTGGGATATTTGCTAATGGATCAGGAACTACTGTTGTTTTAACAGTATTAGCTGTTATTGCTCCAATAATCACTAATAAAACACCAACACAGCACCCGAATACACCTCCGCAAGTCCCTAATAGCCAACCACCTACAGCAGCACCAATAGTGTCACCTATGTCTTTTTCAGCAGCTAAACCATCAATTAATGCAACTTCACCTGTGGTGTTGAACTTGAGAGTAATCTCAAAAGATTCGCGGAAGGGTTCATTATAGTAATTATCCCATCCATCATTGTAATAATATTCTTTAAGATCTAAGTTCCCAATAGAAAAATGGGAATAATCAGTACAGTCATCAATATCGTTATTCGGATCATTGTCTTTACATTTTTCTTGATTAAAAACTTCATTTCCCCTTGAATCTGTTATTGAGAAATTTGTAAGTGTACTAGAACCTTCTTGTGATAAAAATACCCATACATAACCAGTTTCAATGGTTATTGTTTCATTTACATCACCTGTGCCATTCCAGATTGTATTGCCCAAAATATCTTCTTCGACCTCTTCAACCCAATAACTCGTTTCTTGTTCGAATACACCCGAAAAAAGAAGTATTATACTCAGGGCAATTCCAATACCACCCAATATCACTAAAACATGGCCGACTTTCATTAAATCATAACATTGAGGATTGGTATATCATACCTTCCTACAATATGCCATAGAAACTATTAATTTTGAGCATGTCGAGGAGGACTCATGAAGAGATACGCATTGTTTTTTGGGATTATCATGATTTCTGGGTTTTTAGCAGGCTGTACAGAAGAATTTTCACACTTGCATGAAGATGGTACTGAGCACATTCATGTGGATGGAAATAAAGAACATAATCACCTAGTTGTAGAAGAAGAATTGGATATGACACCCCGTATATCTGGGTGGCCTGGCAAAGTCAATCAGCATAATGTAGATGGTATCTGGATGACTGATCCAGATGGAGTTTCAGGGTGGCATTCAAGCACATCATATTCAAGTGACTACGGTGATAAAATAATAGAATATTGCCAAAAATGGTGGCCAAAAACTGTTGATGTAAAATTAAGTGCAAACCAAGAAACAATTACATTTTACACACAGGGAAATACAGACTCATATGTATCAACTCGTGACGTTTATCACTGCATAATGGATTCCGATGGAGATGGGATAAACGACCAGGTAGAAGGTAATGAGGACATAGACAATGATGGATTGCCAAATAGTGAAGATCTCGATAGTGATGGAGACAATATGACTGATTCTGAAGAAGGAATCAAAGATACAGATGGTGATGGCTTATCTGATTACATAGATGAGGATAGTGATGGTGATGGAATTTCTGATGCTTCAGAGGGAGATGCTGATAGTGATGGGGATGGTGATGAAGACTATCTTGATGCAGACTCAGATAATGATGGAATCTCAGACGAAACAGAAGGTAATCAGGACATAGAGTTTGATGGAATTCCATATAATGTAGATGTGGATTGTGATGGAGATTATATTTCAGATTCTGAAGAAGGAATCAAAGATACAGATGGTGATGGCAGTCCTGATTTCGTAGACTTGGATAGTGATGGTGATGGAGAACATGATCAAAATGAAACAGGTGATTCTGATGGTGATGGGGAGGCAGACAGATTGGAAAGTGATGTAGATGATAGTGACGGAGATGGATTGCCTGACCAATTAGATACATACTTTCAAGACAGCGATGCTGATGGAATAATTGATAAAATTGATGAATGTAATGGAACCAATGGGAATAGCACACCGGTCAATGGTTTTGGTTGCCCTATACAACCTACTGAAACATCCCCTCAGTGCAATGTTTTCCACAATGAAAAAGGACTAGCATTTGAATCACATGGAATTCCTACTCGACCTGCTAGGACTGGAGGAAATGCATTACTACTTGCCTTAGAAAAAGGTGAATACATTATCACACTATATTGTGCTGATTTTGACGGGGATCAAATAACCGCCAGTTTGACTGACAATGACTTATTTCACAGTTCAGATAGTGGAAGTGTTGTAATCATCACCGAAGAACTACATATTACAGATGATACTGAATTAAATTTTCGCTGGTACTGGGCTGCGTTGGATGGAGATAGCAACCTCGTAGAAAAATATATTTCAATTAATCACATGATGGATGATTGTGGTTATCGACATGATGAATATGGGTTAACTACAGATCCAGCTTCGTTGCCACAAGTATGCATGTATCTAGACCCGACACCAAGAATATCAATGTGGCCCGGCAAGGTTAACCAACATAATGTAAATGGCACTTGGTTAACTGATCCTGATGGTTCTGCAGGAGGGGGTACTTATGCACAATGGGGAGATGATGGATGGGGTGACCGCAAGTTAGAATATTGTCAAAGATGGTGGCCTGATACCACTGGTGTCGAATTACGAAAATGGAGGGAAAACATCGTATTTTACACAGCAGGTAATAGTGATGCATATTCCACCATAAAAGATGTATACGAATGTATTGAGGAAGTAATAGATGACACTCCAAGAATTTCTTATTGGCCTGGCAAGGTTAATCAGCATAATGAAAATGGCACTTGGATGACTG
>CAYSJV010000037.1:0-9981 GCA_964431435.1 uncultured Candidatus Poseidoniales archaeon | reverse complement strand
AGGTGCAGGCACAAATATGTTGGAATATTGCAAAAAATGGTGGCCTGATACAATTGATACACAACTGCTTCCTGAAAGAGAAACAATTACATTCTACACGCGAGGAAATGTAGATGCATATGAATCAACAAGGGATGTCTATGAATGTGTAATTGAAGGTCAAACTGCCCAGGCATCTGATTACTCAAGTTCCTTGGTTACCATGAGTACTATTGTTGCAAAAGCTAGCACTACTGAAGTAATAATACTGACAAGTTTTGTTTGGATATTTTTCGCAGTGGTTCTAGTTGCTGGAAAATTCGAATATAGAAATCACCAAGCGAACAGAATGATAGATGCAGTAGAATTCGAAGAAGAATGATTAAAAATCTCACTAATCAAATAGTGGACCTAGCATAACAATGCCACTTGCACCTACATCTAGGGCTTGCTTCTCCATAGCATGTCTTACATGTCGCATCTTCTCAATTTGCATGGTTCTGACTAACTTGCCATTTCTTCGATCTAAACCCATTGCTAATATTGCATCGGCCAAGAAACCCTCATTACCTTGCAACTCAGCATATGTGCCAATTTGTCTTTCTGTGATTACAAAAGTATACAATCCCTCATCTCGTAAATAATCGAAAAAGTGAAACATTTTCTTCCTCATTACTTCATCAGTTTTTGTTAAACTATAAATTGCACCAAGTGAATCCAAAATGAATACTGTGAATTGGTCACCTCTTTCTCTTTTGAAATGCTCAACTATTTTCTTTGTGAATTTTAGATAATCCATTGCATCATTCCCTGAGCGCCTTAATTCAGGGTAATCTGTAATTTGTAAATTAGGGGGTAAGGAGATTCCCATGGACCGCGCACCTGCCATAAGGGATTCAGCGGTTTCTTCAACTGTACAGTATAAACCAAATTCCCCTGACTGTCTCAAATAATTGGATATAACTGTTAAGCAAAATCCAGTTTTCAGTGAGCCGGGAGGCCCTGTTACCAATGTGACATACGGTTTACTGATATCACCATGCATTACTCTATCGATTCCTGGTACTGTGCCTACAAACATTCCTATCGTTTCTGCCTGCAATATTAGAGACTTTAACTATTGCACAGTAATAGTCCAATAGTGCGGATATTACTCTAATTTGATAGATACGGAAAATGTCTACAATGGATGTGGTTAAATGGTGAGATTAACTCCGAGATTTCCGAGAGAGTTCTTATTCAGAGTGAAAGGACGATGATGTTATGACAAAATTAAATCAGATACTGCAGGAAAAACGTAAATTCGTCGATAAAAAAGCGACTGATTTGCGCAAGCATAGAGATAAGCTTAATGGCATAATGAAGCCACATGCGGAAGCAAGAAATCTGCTAAATTCTGAAGTTCGGGTCCTAATTGAAAATAGAAATGAACAACGAGATATTAGAGAAGAAAAAAATGAAAGTGTTCGTGAAATGAAGAAAATAAGAAGTGATTGTAATTCAAAAGTCAAAAATGCTAAGAAGAACCTTGATGGAATTAGAAAGAGTTTAGATAAAAATAGTACTCCACAAAATGATAAATCTTCAAGAAACAGATATGACAAACCACCAAATATAGGTCAATTGAAAAGAGAACTATCTCGAATTGAAAGGGATTTTGAGCAAGGCAAATACCTTGGAAAAAACGAAATTAAAGCTATGACTAAAATGAAGGAAATTAAAAGGCAAATAGATAATATGACTTCAGCTGAAGATGAAAATGATGAAATGAAAGAGGCGAGGAAAGTGCTTAATGAAGCAATCAAAGAACAAGATGAGGCCCATAGTGCTGTTACTAAAGCCGCTGAAGATGCTCAAACAGCACATGATTTGATGCTAGAGTGGAATAAAGAGGTTGACACTAAGAGAGATGAGGCTGAAGATGCTCACAAAAAATTTAGAAAATATAAACTTGAAGCGGATCAAGCACATCATAATTACATTGTGGCGTTAAGGTGCTTACATAGTGTGCAAGAAATATTGCAGGCCATGAAGGGTGAAGTATCTAGTAAACCAGAAGCTAGAATTAAAGTTCAAGATTTAATGAGTAAATTGATGTCGGGTGATACTCTATCTACTGATGAGTTATTAGAATTACAGAAACATGATTGAGGGTGTTTTATTCATGATTGAAAAGGACAAAATATCTGAGATACTAGAAGACTATGACCCCATGAAACTCAGGATAGGAATGACTGCCAGTCATTCCGCACTAGATATATGCGATGGTGCAATTGAAGAGGGATTTCCTACAGTGGCGTATGCTCAAAAAGGTCGAGAATTAACTTATTCAAAATATTTCAAAGCAAAAAGAAACAAAACAGGAAGAGTAGTTAGAGGGATGGTTGATAAAACAGTTGTATTAGACAAATTTTCAGATTTACTAGATCCTGGATTTCAAGAAGGTATGCGGCAAAGAAATGTTGTGTTCATACCTAATCGCTCATTCACATCATACTGTGGTGTCTCTGAAATCGAAAATAATTTCCAAGTCCCGATGTTTGGAAGTAGAAATATGCTAAGGATGGAAGAAAGAACCGAAGAAAAAGATTATTATTGGATTCTTGAAAAAGCAGGGCTACCATTTCCTGAGGCTATTGAAACACCTGAAGACATAGATTGCTTATCTATTGTGAAATTACATCACGCAGAAAAGAAATTAGAAAGAGGATTCTTTACATGTGCATCACATTCCGAATATTTGGAAAAGAGTGAATCATTAATAAAACAAGGCGTAATTGATGAGCATTCACTTCAGCAAGCAAGAATTGAGAGGTATGTGATTGGTCCTGTGTTTAACCTGAATTTCTTCCATAGTAACCTCTCAAGTAGTGATGAATCTCTCGAATTACTAGGTGTTGATTGGAGATTTGAGTCCAGTTTAGATGGTCATGTGAGATTACCTGCACCACAGCAACTGACATTAGATAAAAATCAAAGTATTCCTGAAATGACTGTAGTAGGGCATAATACTGCAACTATTAGAGAAAGTTTGTTAGAAAAAGCATTTGAATTAGGTGAAAAGTTTGTTAGTGCATCAAAAGAACATTATGACCCTGGAATTATAGGGCCCTTTTGTTTACAAACATGCATTGATAAAGATATGAATTACTACATTTACGACGTAGCTCCAAGACTTGGAGGAGGTACCAACGTGCATTTATCTGTGGGACATCCATATGGTAATGCACTTTGGAGAAGAAATATGTCTTCAGGGAGAAGAATGGCTCTAGAAATAAGAAGAGCCGCTGAACAAGATAGGCTTTTAGAAGTATTAACCTAATTGTCTCATATCTTTCTTACCCATTGTCTTGTGGAAGGGTCCCTAATATACCAAGCACCTGAACCTTGTGGATGCTCTACCCATTCATTTCCATCGGTACGCATTTGCCCTTGTATGTTTGGATCTAGGCCTTCTTCCACTTGGGTGGTTTGTTTTGCCATACCAAATTGTTGTTCAACATAGTATGCAGCATGCTCAGCAGAATGGCCTTGTTGCAATAATGATTCGTAATATTGTTGCTCTTGAGCAGAGTATTCTTCATATCCTAAATCATCTCCACGTCTTCTAATTACAAGGATTACTAAAAGCCCTATAACAACAACTGCTATTGCAATTATTGCTAAAATAAGTGGTAATTGTGAGTCTGAATCACCAGAACTAAATGCAGATCCTATGCCACTAGACTGTTCTTCTGGAGGGCACCCGAGATTACCTTCATCAGTTGATTCGCCATACACCTCTGGGCAAAAATCAGGTTCATTCCCCTCAGGATTATCACCATAGCCGTCTTTATCTGTATCTATCCACTGTGTGGGATCCAAGGTAAATGCATCTGCACATAGATCTTGTCCACAATCTTCAGGCCACCAAATTGCACTTGCATCGGACCAACCATCGCCATCTGTATCTGGGCACGCTTGCCTATCTTCAGTAGATGTGCCTGCAACTGTTTTACAATGGTCTGGGTTTAATCCATCTAAGTTATCTCCAAAACCATCGCCATCTGAATCTTTCCATTGTGTCGGTTCATCAGGGAATGCATCACCTGCATCAGACCAACCATCTCCATCACGATCGGGACAACCATTTACATCCTCGGTTGATGACCCATAAATTGTTGGGCAACCGTCCTGCATTTGTGCTAGGAATTGATAGCTTCCAGGCCAAATTTCATTCCTCGAATCTCCCCATGATTGATTTCCATAATTATCTCCAAACCCATCATTATCTAAATCAGTCCATTGTGATGCCTCATTTGGTAAAGCATCAGCACATACAATCTCTCCACAATCTCTTGCAGGCCAAAAATCATCAGGATCAGAATATCCATCACCATCTGAGTCTGGGCAACCGAATCTATCCATTACAGAGGATCCCATTAATGTGGAACACTGATCTCCATGATATCCTGTTAAGTTATCTCCAAAGCCATCACCATCTGAGTCCTCCCATTGTGAATGTTCGTCTTTGAAAGCATCTGCACCGTTTGATATTAGCCATGAGGAATCAGGATCGCTATATCCATCACCATCAGTGTCTAGACATCCACGCCTATCGACTGATGAGACTCCGTACTCAAGTGGACAATGATCGATTGAATCGCTAAATTCGTCATTATCATCATTATCATCTTCAGTGCTGTCACGACATCCGTCTGAGTCTGCGTCATTTTCTGCATTCGATATCCAACCAAGTTCACTTTCAACTGCTCCAGTATCCTGAGCATGTGGAGTCACGAGTTCATCAGTAGTAGTGCCTGAAGGATCGGGGTCACAATAGTCATCATTATCAGATACTCCATCATCATCATCATCTGTATCTTCGGTATGATCTCTGCAACCATCTGTATCATAATCAGCTGACATTTCTGTTCCTTCCACGGTAGGGCCGACCATATCCGCGAGAGTCCACCCGGTTTCTCCTTTAGGACATCTGTCTGCCAGATCTTCAAGGGTATCGTTATCATCGTCTGGGTCTTCATTAATATCTTCACATCCATCTCCATCATGATCTGAATTTACAGTAGAGATCCAATCTTTCATACTAGCCATCACATTATACAAATCGCCATCATCTGGATCACATAGATCTTCTAAATCTAAAACCATATCGTTATCATCGTCATCATCACATGCATCACCAATCAAATCTTCATCATAATCATCTTGAGATGGATTCGCTACATTTGGACAATTGTCGTCATCATCCAATATTTCATCGCCATCTGTATCGAGTGAACCACCATCTGGTAACCACAAGAATATATCTACGCTACCGCCATTACTAGTTGTTTGAAGATTGTTACCCCAATTCATTGTACCTGAATAGGTTCCTGAAACAAATACTTCTCCATTTGAACCTAGACCAATGGAAGTTGGCCAGTCATCATTCGAAGAACCCGCCTGAACTGCAAAGAGCCAATTACCTGCTGAATCAATTGCTGCCACTAGAGTATCATTGTTTCCATATGGTGTTATTGATGTTCCAGCAATTGTCATACTGCTTGCAGTAGACATTGTAATTATTGCATTACCTGAACCATCTGATACAACGCCTGTACCTAGGTCATATGAAGAACCACCTTGCCTTGCGTACCAATTCCACAAACCAGTTGGACTCATACTTGCAACAAAGGTATCTGTCTCTCCTCCAGATGTTTGGAGTGTATTAGTTCCAAAATCAATAGTTTGTTCGAAATACCCGACGAGTAATATTTCATTTGAGCCATCAACATCGATATCTGTTATTGCATTGCTTCCACTTCCTGTAAGACCTTTAGCCATTGACCAACTTCCAGAGGAGGATATTTTTGCAATTGCTGCATCAACATCGCCTGCTGCCCCTGTCACTGTATGTGTTCCGAAAGTCATTGAATCATCAAATGTTGTAGTCAAATAGATATTTCCTGCGTCATCAGCGTCCATAGATTGAACTTCTTGATATCCTGCACCTGAAGCAGTTTCTGACCAAACTAAATTACCTGTGCTACTGAATTTAGCAATAAATATATCTGCATCATCACCGCTTTGTCCTGCATTATTACCTACATCGGTATTACCCAAATACATACCACCTGCGTAAGCATTTCCATTTGAATCATATGTGGCAGCAGTACCCCAAACAACATCAAGAGTTGTTGCAGTTTGATCAGTATATGCGTCTGTTGCACCATGAATTGCTGTCACCCATAACCAATTACCATTACTATCTGCCTCTGCTACAAATGCATCATAATAACCAGTAGATGTTACTGAGCGAGAACCTAGAGTCAATGTACCATAAAACATTCCAGTAGCTAGTGTGTTACCATTTGTTTCTGATACGTCTAATCCATAAATCCCGGCTTCAGGGAAACTACCTGAAACCTGCCCTGCTGTAGCCCATTTCCAGTTACCTTGTTCGTCCGCGCCAGCAAGATATGCAGTGGAATATGCTGAGCCACTTGAAACGGTGTGTGAGCCGAAACTAATTGATGCACTAACTGCATTACCTGATGAATCAGAATCTCCAAACACGCCTCCAATCACAACATTTCCTGAGCCTGCATCCATAGGTCCTGCTCCAACATCTGTTGAACTAGAACCTGTAGAAAACCATCCACTAGTAGCAGCTCTACTTGTGAATGAACTTAAGGGTGATTCTGCTAACGTTTCTTCTTCTGTTGATGTGTTCTTGGCAAGTGTGCTAAAACTAGCAAACTGTGCACTAAAAATCAATATGTAAATAACGGCAATGGAGCCGACCAGGGTACGTAAATTTACGCGGGACATGGTGCATGTGTCTACTGACTCCCACTTTAATCAATCCCTGCCGAATACATATTTACTTTAGTGTAGAGATTTGCCTACCATTCCGACCATGAATTATGCAAGGCCCATCTAGAGGATGCATTATATGCCAACAAGGTACTAAAACAATTTTTGTATCAAGTTTTATTCTCTCAATATCAACCTTCCACCATCTTAGTAATTTTCCTGAAATTTGTACCTTACCTTCATCAGATTCTACTCTTTGACCCCTGCGCTCATTGCATATATCTGGTATTTTTGATAATATAAGTTCATTATTAATTGTAAAGTCCCTCTCAAAAACTTCAAAATCGGGTATATTGTCAAGATATCCTACCTCATTAATTAATTCTAAACTATCTGTAAATGGGTCTTCTAAAAGCAACCATTGCTTTTCCTCAAATTCATCATTTGGACCTTCTAATATACCTTCTATTTGCCAAAACCTACACCTAATCAGAATCGGGCGAGTTGAAGCCCCACTGACCCCCAACTCATCAAGAACTTCATCCACCAAAACTGTAGAGTTTAATGCTAAATCATTTCGATTATCTAAAGTTGTAAAAAGATTAGTTGATGATTCAACCAGAGAGGGAGGGTCTTCTAATTTAGATGTATCTTTCTTGATTGATTCATCACTTTTTAAGTTAAAATGCCCCTCAAGCATAGCTTCACCTAAAACGGACCCCAATCGATCTTTATTCCAAAATATTAGTTCTACACCTTCTGGCATTAATGGAATTTCAACTATATTGGTTTCACGTTCACACACAATAAGGTGTATACCTTCCATAGCTACTACTAACCATTCATCTAATTCGACCCTGTCGAATGGTAACCAACTATCTCCTGATGTCCAGATGTGAGTGCCTTCCATCACATCCTGATTCTTGAGAAAATCGATAGAGTGAATTAATTGCCCAATATACTTCAACCCGATGCGGTTTTCCTCAATATGAGGTGATTTTAGTGAGACGCCCAATGAATCCAGTAGCGTATGAAACAAACTAGGCATAGATATTGGAATGCGACTAGGCTATTCACAATTACTTACAAAAATCCATCAAACGTTGGATTTAAGTGACATCAGTGTACTTTTGCCAACGTCAACTATTGCGATGGTACTGACAGAAAAGGGTTTACCACATGCAGCACCTAATTCCCGATTCACCATGCTTGTCCTATATATCAATAAATCAGGATAAGAAGTTCTAATTGAAGACACATATTCTTCAGGGCAATTTGCAGCTAAAATGATTACTTTTGCATCTCCACTTTCACATGCACCTCTAGCCTGGTTTTGCCCAAAAAGCAAATCACCAGAACTCATTGCATTCTTAATTTGTCTTACTAAATCCA
Organism: uncultured Candidatus Poseidoniales archaeon; assembly: GCA_964431435.1. GTDB lineage: Archaea > Thermoplasmatota > Poseidoniia > Poseidoniales > Poseidoniaceae > CAYSJV01. The sequence goes on along the minus strand of CAYSJV010000037.1, from coordinate 1,812 downwards.
AGATATCACCACATTAACTCATTCTTCGGGTATGTAATATAATTCAACACTACCAGTTCCAAGTGAAATTGGCTGACCGACAATAATATTCTCAGCAACACCACTAAGATCATCACGCTCACCGATAACACCTGCTTTCAAAAGGTGGTTTACTGTTACCTCGAATGCAGCCCTAGCCAATACACTGTGCTTGCTTCCACTTACACCATGTCGGCCTATCGCTCTAACTTCACCCTCACTAGTCATTACGTCCGCAACCATCAGTAAATGTCTGATATCAACATCAAGTCTTGCATCATCTAGTGTTGCTTTTAATTCATTTATTATTGCTTGTCTTGCTGCTTCTATACCAAGATATGCATAAATTTCTGTGATATTATTGGTATATGTTCTTGACTTGTCAACACCTTCAACATCACTAATTCTGGCAAGATTTGAGCCGATGGTAGAAATGTAAAACTCACCTGTAACTTCATCTTTCTGAACATTAGCCCTTACAATACCTGGAATACCCTTTAATCTCAAATCCCTTACCTTGTCTTCTAACTGCAATAACTCAGTATAAGATGGTGGGTTCTCATCAAGAGTTGATAAATCATCTTCCTTTACTAGTCCCGGAATTAATGTTAAAACCTTAGGTCTATTCTCTTTATCTGCTAAAATATGAAGTCTGAGTGAACGTTGTAACTTATCTCTAACTTCCTGCCCATTCAACCCTTTCAACTTCATTGCTGATGCATTAAGATTCAATACCAATTTACGCTGAGTGACGTCTGTTTCAATTTTTGAAATATTTTGAGTAGTTGTAACTTCTAGACCTGCTGCTAATTTCTGAACTTTATCTGCATCTGACTTATATGGTTCAACTAGCCTAATGTTCATGGTAGGAGTTTCAGGGTTTTTTCTTGCATCAACAATCTCAATGATTCTTGGCAGACCTTGAGTAACATTCACTGTTGCTACACCAGCATAGTGGAAAGTTCTCATAGTCATTTGAGTACCTGGTTCTCCAATTGATTGTGCTGTGATTATTCCTGCTGCTTCATATGGGTCGATTCTAGTCCTCAAAAAGTCCGGTTTTGCTGCAAGTACCATCTTCTTTGCTTGCGCAGGTGTAATCTTATCCTTTCCGCGAGAACGTATGGTATTCGTTATGTCTGAAAGTATTTTATGAGATAATAAACCATCTATCTCACTATCATTTGCTTTAACCAATTGCTTAAAGATAGGATCATCTGCACATTCAAAGTCCATTAGACTAAGTTTTGCTTCATCGTCATATTCTTGTAAATCTCTTTCAATTGTTCTTGTTCTTCTTCTTGTCAATTTTCTTCTGACAACAGTAGTAGCTCCGCCTGAATCGCGTGAATCTGATTTCAAACCACGTGCGTGTTTTGCAATTTGATCGGAAATTTTCTCAGCAGCATCAGAATCTGTTTCACAAATTGCAGCAATTTGTTGTGGTGTTAACTCCTTAACATCATCCCATTTTCTATCATCTGCTAGAGAATGTGCGAATTGCTCATGAATACCCATATCCATGAGTTTCTTTTTGGTTGCGCTCTTGACTACCATCAGTTATCACCTCTATCTTGGTCTATATCGTCATCATCTAATTCTAATGAACTGTAATCTTTATCTTCATGGTCTGTGTATCCTAAATCCCTCATTAATGCACCAGATGTTCCCAACACTGTGTCAACGACAACATCCACATTTACTGATGAACCATGAACTGATCTCGAAGGATCTACACCATCTTCACCATAACTGAATTGTATAATTCTGTTTGCAGTATTTCTTACTGACAAT
>CAYSJV010000036.1:0-17021 GCA_964431435.1 uncultured Candidatus Poseidoniales archaeon | reverse complement strand
TCTTGGTTTTTTAGAATTGCTCAAAATACTTTAACATCAATAGTTAAGGAAGGGTTGATATGTTCACACTAAAATCAAATTAGTTTCCAACTTTCATCTCTCCCACTGTCTTTCCAACTTTACGTGCTTTTGAGCGCTCATGAGATGCTTCCTTAGCAGATACCATGTATAATTCTGAAAGATAATCAAGATGGCCTGGTGAAGTAACCACCATAATGTCATCAGCAGTAAAGTGATCTGGAGATGTATAGCCGCAAGAATGGCATAGCATGTAAACTTCTTTTTCAAGTGTTTTCACATAAGTGGCAACTCTCTTGGCTGCGCCATCAACATCTAATGCTCTCTGAAGGCTCTTGTTTTGAGTAGCAATACCTGTAGGACAACGATTAGAATGACAGTCTAATGCTTGAATGCAGCCCAAAGCAAGCATGAAGCCGCGTGCAATATTTACACCATCTGCACCTAAAGCCATAGCAACAGCAACATCGATGGGAGTTGCGATTTGGCCTGAAGATAACAAGTGTATTTTATCTCGCACACCGTGCTCACGTAATGCCCAATCCACCATAGCAATACCTTGCTTCATTGGCACACCTGCATGACTGGCTAGAACTAGCGGGGCTGCACCTGTGCCTCCCTCGCCACCATCAACTGAAATGAAGTCCGGTCCTCGTTCTGGTTCTGATGCAATCGCTGCTGCAATATTCTCTATTTCTTCGATATGGCCTGCAACAATTTTGATTCCTACGGGTTTGTTTGCGAGATTGCGTAAACGATCAATAAAATCAAACAAACCGGGTAAGTCATCGAATTCATTATGTCTTGGTGGTGAAAGCACGTCTTGGCCTATTGGTACTTTACGGATTTCAGCAATTTCAGCTGTTATCTTTTCTTTAGGCAAGATTCCTCCTTTGCCGGGTTTTGCCCCTTGCATTAGTTTTAGTTCAATCATACTAACATTGTCATGTGCTGCAATTTTCGCAAACGCTTCATCGGAAAAATCACCATTTTCATCACGGCATCCAAATTTTCCTGTTCCTATTTGGAAAATGACCTTACCGCCCTTTTGATGATAAGGTGCAAATCCTCCCTCTCCTGTATTATGGAGAATCCCAGCCATCCCCGCTCCCTTATTCAAAGCGCTAACAGCATTTGCAGAAAGTGAACCATATGACATGGCCGAGATATTAACAAAGTGTTCTAATATTACCGGGTTTTTAACACCTGTACGTTCACCAATCACTCGATAATATCCGTCATGTTCACTTGTTTCATTCTTGAACATTGCTGGCATTACTATATGTGCCCCAACTGAATCAAAATCAACTTGGCTCCCAAAACCAATGGTATTGTTTTTACCTTTAGATGTCGAATAAATCCAATTTCTAGTAACTCGATTGAAGGGTTTTTCCTCAAGGTCATTTGCAAACCAATATTGACGCAATAATGGCCCTAGATGTACTGCAATCCAACGGCCCCAATACATTACAGGAAATCTACGTTGTACGGGATTAACAGTTTGAAATCTATCATGGATAAAGAGAATTAAAACTCCCAAAACAAAAGCGCCAATCACCATAGAAAAAACATGAGTTAAACTTCCCTTTCCAAAGAAATTTGCCAGTATATCATTCGATGTCCATATGCCTACAATTGAAACAATCAACCAGCCGGCCCACCAATAATACCACTTTCCCATGTGACTACAAAAGAGCAAGGGGTTTTGAATGAATCGCTAAAAGAAATAGATTGGTAAGATTACTTTTCTCTCCACAATTTGACCCATCCTGAAAGATTCATGTCGACATCTTGTGAATTGATTGAACGTTCTTCTATAACTTGTTGTGCACTAAGTGGCTGTATCCTGCATCCACACGCATTTGCATGACCGCCTCCAGTATCATCATACAACTTCGCTAGCTTTGTCAAATCAAACAAACCATTTGATCCATGTAGAAAACTATTGGTGTAAAAAGATGCACTCAAAGGAGATTTGGAATGGTCTCCTATCACACCGTCCAAATATCCATGAACAATACAACAAGCATCGCAATCATCACCAAAAAAAGCAGTAACAAGATAACCATTAGTTCGAAGTCCTGTATCATCCAATCTTACAATCGCCAATCTATCTTCAAGTCTAGCATTAGTTGTAAGTAAATTTTTCATTAGTTCCATTTTATTTTTTCTTTCATTTATTTTTTCTTTTACAGATTCATTTAACAAAATCTTGTCGACACTATAACCTTGACATATCCAAGTCAATACTTGATGAGTATATTCTTTGTCTTCAAGCGAGATTGTTCTAGAAAGCCATTGTATCGGATCATCTGAAAGATATTGATCTTTAGTGATTTGCCCTGAATCTAAAGCATCAACCATTGGCATCATTTCTTCTAAATGTCCAAGATCGCAGGAGTCTCTATACAAATCGAAAGCCACTCTAGCAGCTGAGGGTTTGTCTTCCCAAAGAAAAATGCCGCCAGATTCAATAAAATCGGATATTTCGTGTTCAGCTGGCTTGTTGGTCAAATGATGATCCAAATACATCCCACAATTAGGATGGAATGGTAAATCACAAATTGCGGTATTATTGTCAATGATTTCATCAAGCATGCCACTCCTGATTTCAGCCGCGTGAACAAAGTGCACCTCAGCATGTGGAGAATGTGATTTTATTATTGCTGCTGCTATCAATCCATCTAAATCTCCATCTGCAATTATACGTGAAAATTGAGGTAAATTTTTGTACGCAAGTCCGTCAGTCATAGTGCCCATCCTGCTACTGCCAGAATATGGAGGGTTTGAAGATATCTTAGAACAAATAATTTTGTCCATTAAGAACCGCAAAGGAAATGAAGTTAAGGGGTGTATGCCTAAACGTGGAAACTTCTTGTGGAGTTGTGTTAGTTAATTTTGGAACGGTTTTGTTGTTACAATACCCCCAAGGACATTGGGATTTGCCAAAGGGGCATGTAGAAACTAAAGATGAAAATAGAATTGAAACCGCAAAGAGAGAACTTATGGAAGAGACAGGGATAGATGATTTGAATTTCATTGATGGGTTTGAGTTTAGAACTGAATATACTTATCAGCACAAAGGAAAAAATCGAGATAAAGAAGTTTGGTGGTTCATTGCAAATACAGATGAAATTGATGTAATACTTTCCCATGAACATCGAGATTACTTATGGCTAGAATGGGAGCAAGCAATAGAACAAATAACACATGATGAAGGGAAGGGAGTCTTGAGAGCTGCAAAAGAATATTTGAACATATAATTAGAGTGTATCTAAATTCAACCTATCTTGTTGCTTGATAATGGCATCAGCCATCGATTTTGATTTCTCCCTAGTATCTACAGGGTTCCATAAAACTTCTTTTAATCCGAGTCTCTGTGTAATCCATCGACTAAAAACAAATAACCAATCAGAAATAATATTGACATATTTTATTGAAAATGGGCGTAAAGTATCCATTTCACTAGATTCTGAGAGTGCAACTAGCCTTCTCTCTAACCTCCTAGCAATTGTTCTTGCAACGTGCACCCAAGCAACTGGTGCAGAACCAGTAGGCATAATGAATGAAGAAAGAGGAGGTAACTCGAGTAACCATGCGTCCATCTCTTCAGTTAGACGGGTATTTGCATCTTCCTCCAACAAAGTAATTCCCTCTGGGATCTTTTCTGGAGGGCAGGCTAATTCAGCACCAAAATCAAATAATTCTTGTTGTAGTCTAGATAATACTTCAAGAGCAATTGCTTGAATTTCTATTACAGCAGTTCTAACCCCTCCGTCCACGTGTGTATGCGGTAATCTCTCAATTTCCATTCTCACGATGCCTATTACTGAATTTAATTCATCTACACAACCTACAACTTCAATTCTTGGATTAGATTTTGGGACTCTAGAACCATCAACCAAAGATGTTTCTCCTCCGTCCCCACTTCCTGTATGAACACGTGTTATGCGAACCATGTATATCCCTCTAAGTCAAACCACATAAAACAATAGGCAACAAAATTAAGATGGATTAATGAAAATATTAATGTCCATCTGGCGTTTCATATTCAGGAGTTAATTTAGCCAAAGCAGCCGAATATTTAGCAGAAGAAGTGATATGTAATACTGGTAAAGCTAGAGTAGATAAAATTAAAATTGCTAAGATTACCCACTTCCAAATATCAATAGAAGCAATTAGAACGAGCCAAACGGACCACAAAATAACAAGCCAAAACCATGGGCTATATCTTCGAGCAACCAAATTCATTCTAGCATTTGCAATTCCTTGTTCGTACAATACTGGAACTTCTTCTTTTTCAACAAGGCCATTTTCAACTCCGCATCTTGCACAAATATCTTTACGAGGCCCATTGCCATGAATCATCATGTTTCTTGGATAAGCGGAATCACAAATTCTACAATTTGGCATGTTGCTCAAACCATGCGAGGAGTATTACGCACTTCAATATCTCGCTAACAACTAATACTCAAGAAATGTATTGAAAATATTAAACCCATTTACACTTTCAGCAGATTCTGGATGAAATTGCACTCCGAAGATAGGTAATGTGTTATGTTGAAGAGCCATTATTGAGTTATTATTAACATCTCTTGCAGTTACTCTAATTTCTGGAATTGTGTCTTGATTTTTCAAGATTAAGCTATGATATCTAGTCATTTTTATATTCAGATCTAGACCTTGAAACAAGCCACTCCCGTCGTGTGATATTTGACATGGAACGCCGTGTATTGCTCCATTTGGATTTTCAATTAATTTCATACCCGAGGCAACTCCAATTGCTTGATGCCCGAGACATACTCCTAGAAGTGGGATTGGAGTCCCCTGATTTGTTAATTTTCTAGAAAGTGCTGCTTTTACAAATTTCATTGATAATTTTGAATATTCTGGATTACCGGGGCCAGGACCAATCACTATGTGGCTTGGTTTGCATTTGTTTAGTATTTCAGATAATTGTGGTGGTGTTTTTGATCTGCCATTAATTACACAAACATCAGATCCTAATTGTGAGAATGCATGAATTATATTCCATGAAAATGAATCAAGGTTGTCAACAAATAAAACAAGGGGGTTATCTGTTTGAATGACATTAGGCCATGCACTTATTCCTCCGCACTCTTTGCTTTTTTTCCAATAATTATCTTCTATGTCTATTTTTTTAATTTCTAATTTATTTGGTTTGTTTTCGGATTTATCTTCTCCATTAATCCAGCCTGTGGCAATTCTTAAAGCAGCAGCTTTCCACTTTGCTTCCTCTACTTCAGTTTTTGAATCTGAGTCTATAACTAAGCCTCCTCCGGCTTGAACCGTTGCAAACCAACTACCATCTTCGAGATTAGTTGCTTCTAATGTTCTAATCAAAATGTTCAATTGTGCTATGCTTCTTCTAGGATCTATGTACCCTATAGAACCCGTCCAAAATGAACGCGGCTCCTCTTCTAATTCATCTATCGATGCTACTGTAACTGTTTTGGGACATCCAGTAATACTCCCTCCTGGGAAAATAGCCTGAACTGCAGACCAAATACTGATGTCATTTTTCATTTCACCTTCAATTTCGCTTACCAGATGATGAACATCTGCGTAACTCTCAATTTGAAATTCGCTGCGTTTTACTGTTCCTGGTTTACACACAATTCCCAAATCATTGCGTTCTAAATCAACCAACATGAGATGTTCAGCTCTCTCTTTAATTGATGAGATTAATTCATTCTGATTTTCATAATCTTCATTTTGTGTGATGCCGCGCGGTTTTGTACCTTTAATTGGGCGAGTTGTTACCTTTCCATTTTTTGCCGAGAGTAATAATTCGGGACTTGAAGAACAAATTGCTAGTTTTAAATCTGGAACAGATATCCAATTTGACCAAGGTGCTGGATTTGTGCTGAGTAGCCTTAGCATTATATCCCATGGTTTTTCAGTTAAATTTCCAAACCATTTTCTTCCGAAATTTAATTGATATAATTCACCAGCCTTAATTGCTTTTTTGACTCTATCAACTATCTTTTGATGAGAAATATCTGTGTGGTTGCTATGTTCTTTAGAATTGTTATATTTGTTATTCCAACTAGGCCATGAAATATTTTCAACTTTATGCTCTAATGCATTAGTTATCAAAAGTGATGCTTGAGTAAACCATTCATCTCCTTCAAAACCAATTAATTCTAATTCGTTATCCTCCCTATTGTGGATAACCCAGCGATCGATTTGCCACATAATGCCCAATATTGACTCTTCTTTGGGTGGATAAATCATATGCCATGGTTGTGTCCATTGAACTAAATCATATGCGAATGCAACACAATATTGACCCGGTAAAAATTCTTCTGATTCTTTTTGTTCATCTGTTAATTCGGGTAATTCGGAATTAAATTTCATTCCACATTCTTCAATATTTATTCCAGTTAATTCATCTATTTCATTCCAACTGGAAGATAAAGACCATGTCTGCTTTGACCACTTAAGTTTTGGAGGGTTTGGTCCCAATTCTATTTGACCTGAAATTGGTGAAATGTGTTTATTATTTTTTGGAAGTTCCTCGCTGTTAGGTTGTCTTGCAACATATCTTTTCAATGGTGGGCCTGCAATGATAGATTTTTTTGCTAGAGTGCTTGATGGCCCTCCTGAAAAAAGAATAATTTCATCTTCAGCGCCATATAAATTATTTTCTCCAAGTAATTTGTTTTCCCTTAGAATATCTATTATGGGTAGTAAAACAAATTCCTGAGCAGAACACTTCCATGATAACCGTGCTACTTTCACCTCAACCACCAGTAATATCTACCCATCTTTCAATTTGTAATCTTGTTAAATTCTCACTGCAAATATTGTACAAAATATTTCCTCCTCTTCCAATTTTTGTTCCGTCTATTTCCGTCACCTTTGCTACACCAATTCCAGTACCCAATACCACAAGTTCCTCGGAACGCAAAATCATTTTTGCGGTTAACTTGCCCATAATTAGAGGTATGCCTTGAGCATCTAAATATGATTTTACGTAATCTAAAGTTATGGATTCTACGCCACCCATAACGGTATCACAAGCCCATGCAGTTCCATCCTGATCGAGCAAAAGTGGAGTGCAACAATCTCCATCAACAATTGTATCTCCAGCAATTAGTAATGCTACTCCAAATCCATTATTATGTGCATTGTTTGTGATTTGAATATACTTTTCCCAATCAGCGTGTTTTGTGCCAGTTATGTTACTGTCCCATCGAGGCGCTTCAGTGATTGTAGCAGTTAAAGTACCATTGTGTGCATTATTCTGTCTTCCTTTGACATCAACAATACCTGAAGCAGATAAATTGATTCTAAGTAAACCAGGTGGCTGAGATGGATGATGGTTTTGATCAAAATCTAGTCTCTTTGTTAATGATGTACATGCTTGAATGAATTTTTCCTTGAAGTTTTGAGGGTACTTAATTGATAATCGCTGGCAGTGTTTTTTGAGTCTATCAATATGTTTGTCCCACAATAATATTTTTTTGTGCCCATCCCAAGCAAGGGTTGCAAATACACCATCACTTGGATTTGAAATGTTAGTTATTGTTGACACCCCTGTGATACTGGCAGCCATTCATACAACTTAGAATCTCTCAAATTCTCAAAGTAAGTCATCTAAGAATGATGTGTCTACTTTGCCATCGTCTTTATCTTCCTCATCGAATAAATCTGATGCAAGATTATCTAATTCATCACTTCTAACTGAATATGTTCTTCCAGATGCTACTGAGGTGTAATTTTCTGTTTTTGGTGTTGTACTTTCTACAGTAGAAGGAATTGGCTCTGATTGTGGTAATTCATTACTACTACTTGGTGGAGAACCAGATGGTGTATTCCCAACTAAACTATCCCATTCTGCGTCTCCTTGTTCCTGCTTGATACCCCAGGTCGCTTCATATTCCCAACCGCCTTTCTTCTTGCCGCTGCGTGTTCTGTAAATTAGTAATAATACGATTAGTATTGAGATTAGTAATGCTATTGTTATTATCATGGTTGGGTCATTCAATATTTGCATATCAAATGGTGATCCTTCGCCAGCACCCTCATCACTAACATCAGAAGCACTACTAGATACATATGCACTTAAAAATACAGGTAAAGGTGATGATACAATATGTCTATGCTCATTATCATCAGCAGCAACTACTGCAATCCACCATTCAGTTGAATTATCTATTTGTGTGGGGAATATTTCATTATTTGTAGGGTCTGCAGGAAGTTCACCAATCTTGATATTCGACCCTTCTGCAGTACCTACATGTATTGCATCCATGGTATTGCTCCACTCTTTATTTGAAATGAAAATCATATACGAACTGACTGTAATGTCTGAACTGCTATCCCACTGGACATAGATTGTTGTACCACCTTCAACCCAACTTGCTTCTACCCCTACTATATCTGGTAAATATGCTCCAGGGTCTTCGTTTCGATTATCTTTGGAAGTTGCACTTACACTTACCAAATTATCTGTGTGTGAGTTATCATTAGAATCAATTGCCACGACTGCAACGTATACTGTCATCATTGGGATTATTTCTTCACCGCTTGAAAGCCTATCAACAATAATTGGCATGTTAGGAATTGATCCGAAGTTCCACTGATTAGTGTCACGTTCAATAATAAATATTGGTTCACTTGGAGTATTTGCACTTCCTACCTCATTGAAATCATAAGTATCTGCATATATTGCATATTTCATAACATCACTAGAGGTGCTCTTTTCAAATGATAATTCTAATGATGTGCCGTCATCTCCTGGTCTATCCACTAATTCTAAATCAGTTAATCTATCTGGAGCTTCCATATCATCTCGATTGTCTACTGGGATAACTTCAACCCAAGGTAATTCATTTAACCACACATTGCCTTTAATGTCATGTACAGTTACTGTAACGTATAGAGTTTCATCTGGTTGAATATCAAGAACTTCTGCATTTAGTAATTTGTCATCATGTAATGATTCTGAATAAATTGCTTTATTCATAACAACAGTAAGTGGAGTTTCTTTGTCGCCTATCCATTGATTTGATACTGTTATACAAGCACATTTTGCAGGATCATCGCCGAATAATTCCCAAGCATCTCGTAAATCATCTACAGGTGCAGAACTTGCCCATATAATATAATGCGAAAAATCATCTGCTTCGGAAGATGCCCAACCCACGTTGATTGCGCTGCCATCATCGTCCGCAACATCCCAAGCATCTAGGAATGTTACACGATCTGGTTTTGTTGCTTCCATCCCTGGTGTTTTAAATGGAGTAGCATTAACAATTTGAACATTGATTCTGTCTTCGTTTAACCATTTATCTGCTGCAACCACAGTTATGTAATACATTCTTCCATCCATAAGTGGTTCTTCACCTATTGCAGAGATTATGGTTTCACCTGTTTCACAGTCGGTGATTACTGTTGCAACTGAAAATTCTTCTGCTGTAATTGGAATGACATCTGAAGAAGTACTATCCATTATCAGTATAGTATGCAACATACAGTCTTCTTCATCTGATGGTGTCCATTTTACAGTAATTCTACCACCTTCATCTTCAGGGGTATCGAATGCTTCTATATCCTCAATAGGAGGTGGTGCAATTCCATCATTAAGGCCACCTGCAGGTACAATTGGTCCAATTACGGTAGCATTGGCAGGATCATGCTGGCCAGCATCATCCACGCATGTAAGTGCTAACCAATATGGTAATCCTGCCTGTACTTGAAGTAATGTAGAGTTACCTTCATCCTTCATTACATTTACATGACTATTCAAGCCCAAAGCATCTGAAACAAGTTGATTCGATGTGTAAATACGTGTGCTGTGGTAATCGATTGAAGTACATCCACCCCATTCAACATACATGTCACCATCAGAACCACCATCACTAGGGCCTGCATTAGCCCACTCAGGAGGGTTAGGAATTTCGTCAGTTGGTATAGCAGGGCCAAAAGGATGTGAGGGTATACCGAAACTTCCATCTAAATACTCAACAACTACAACTGCCCAATATTCATTGCCGTCTACTAAAGGTATACCCGCTGCAGTATTTACAAGAGCTTGACTTTTACCCCAGAAATTTGACGTTGCATCAGGAGTTGATGCTAGGTCACTAATATCTAATGGATGTTCATCCCAGCCATCTTCTTTGAGATATAAATTATATTTTGCAAAATCTGGATCGGGGGCATTACTCCATTCTGCTTGTAGATGTTGACCTCCATCATCCGGTCTATCAATCAAGCTAATTCCGGATACAGGAGTTTGTGTGCGTTCCCAATCATAAGTTAGACGAACCATCATAGAACCATTCATTGGTGCTGTCAATCTAAATGTGACTTCCATACCAGATATTGTAATTTGACTAATATCGAGCATGTCTTGTAACTGTCTATCAAGTTCCCCGTTTTCTTCTGTTAAATTCCAAATTCCACTATAATTCATTCCAATTGAAGACAGCCATGTAGGTGAATTAGCAACATCGCTTGTTAATATCATAGGGAATTCTACTTCTCTAATGTATGAACTATCTCCAACATCACCAATATCTGGTTCAATTAGTATCGGATTCGAAAAAGCAGATGAGGAGTTATCTGATGAAACAAAAGTGTATGTTTGGCCTGGGTGAATTGAGTTTGATAAATCTTTACTTATACCTGAAAATTGAGCTGTTAATGGCACTGCCCTCCTCCATACAAGTCGCTCCATTGGAGCGAAGGTGGGTGCTCCTTCCCAACCCCACATTCCATCTGAGCCAACTACAAATAAGCCATTTTGGCCAATAGAAACAGAATTACTGCTTGTGAATGGTGAGTAGGTTGTAAGTATACTATGAGTTGTGCCTTGAACGCTTACTCTAACTAATTTATTGTTAAACAATACAAACAAATTACTGCCATCGCTAACCATCTCTTTTGGTGGCCATGCACCAAATTGCCAAGATGAGGCCCCATCTTCAAATTGATTGGTTGCTGCGTTCCAATGTGTAATTGGATCAGTGTCAGTAGCAATGTGTATTCCCCAAGCATCTACTGCCATGGAAATTATACTATTACTTGGTAATTGATCGAGACGATAAGTTTCCTCAACTAATAATGTAGAAAGATTGAGGCTGTTTGCACCTGGTCGAGTCATTCCTCTTCCAGTATGAGATAAGAATAAGTTACCCCCATCTTCGACTACATGACTTACACTATTCCCCACCAGTCCATCCAATCTATCAATAGTGGGGCTGAAGGTTGATGTTGTGGGATTATAGCGAACCAATCCTACAGGAGTTGCCATCCATAATTCACTAACTCCAGATGGACTATCGTATACATATATCTCTTCAATTATTGGAGTTGGTAATCCATTTAACACTGTCAGTGCACTTTCCCACTCTTGTGTACTAATATTCCAAATTCCAACGCCATTATCTGTTGCAAACCATATTTTTCCAGAATGAATTACCCCATCTCGAATATTGTCACTCGGTAAACCTGCAAGTAATGAGCCACTAATCCAACTGGATGAACTTATATTGTACACTTGAAGTCCTGCAGAACTACTACTGGTACCTACCACACCTATTGAAAGTATATCTCCATTAACAAATAAACCATCCATAAATGATGAGATACTAGCAGATATCCTACTCATCATACCTGTATTCAGATCTACTTTCCATAATCCTAATCCATATGTTGTAATCCATAATTCAGTGCCTACGAATTCTATTTCTGCAATAATATCAAGATTACTAAATGTCCATGCCCGTGTCCATTCCATACTACCATTGGCAAGTACAACACCTTCCAAGACTGAACGTCCTGCATAGTCAAACTCACTTTCTGCAGGAACTACATACACATGCGTGCCATTTGATTCAATTTCAACAAGTACACCTGATGTTATTCCTACTTGAGCATCGAAACGACCTGGAATTAACTGACCACCGTGGGCCAACCAATCTACGCGACTAAATCCTGAATCACTTCCAGGCCTTCCAATTATCCATCCTTTACCAAGTGAATTCCCACGATTTGGGATTGCAGTAGATGCTTCTAAATCTGTTGAGAAGTGTTGTCCTGCACCAACATTAGTGCCATTTGCTAAAATTCTAGAAATTCCACCATTGCCTCCTGCATCATAATCATGTCCAATTACTAATTCTCCATCCATCCAATCCATTGCATCATAGAAAAGAGCATTTTCATAAATTCCATTACTGCCATCTAATTGTGAAAGCCATTGTCCTTGAGAATAACTGTAACGTGATATCCCTGGAATACCTTGACCGCCACCGCCACCAGGGCCGCCGCCACCGCCAGACATTTCTCCATATCCAACGTAAACTACGCCACTATCATCACAAGCAAGTCCCATGACATCGTTACTTTCTAGTCCTCCAGATTGTCCTTGGCCTCCTTGTCCTCTATTCCACTCAGGTTCCCATGTATCTGTGGAAAGTTTGTAACGCCCAACTCCACCTGAATTTCCACCATATTCTATCATGCCAATGTGTAGAATACCGCTACATTCTCTAAATGAAAACGCAACACCGTCGGGTAAACCTTGTGAACCATCTTCCCAATTATCCCAACTACTTGTTGAAGATTCATATCTAAAGACTCTGCTATTTGTACCACCATTCCACCACTCAGTGTTATATGATGAAAACCATATATCTCCATTTACTATCTCCAAAGCTGATATTGTTTCTTCTGATTCAGAAGGTAAGCTGTCCGGCATTCCATCTCCGTCTGTATCGGAACCGTCTCCTGAATTCATGGTTTGTAACCATGTTCCATTTACTGGATCGTATCTTGCAATACCGTCATAAGAAGCAAACAATACTAGACCGTTATATTCTTCAATATCCCTAATTGGCCCCAACACAGTATTAGAATCCCACTCATTGACTAAATTTCCTTGTAAATCGAATTGCTTTACAGAATCTGTTCCATAAGCTACATACATATAATTTCCAATGACATTCGCATTAACTCTTAGGATTGGTTCAGTTGGTTCTAAGATGTGCCCAGCTGAATCCCAAGTATCGCTAGAAGTATTCCATCTAAATATCCCTCCTGGATTTGGTTGTTGCCAACCTGCTTCACTAACACCAATTAGTAAGATATCCCCTGACATTCCAGCACTATGGACCCAAGCATCATCTCCTAATTTTTGACTGACATCTATCTCACTAAGACTTGTCATACTTGTTAGGTCTAACCTAGCTATAATTCCATTTTCATCCCATCCATCATGATATGTAATATAATACATGATATTATTGTGAATAATTAATTCTTGAGGGCTTTCGGTTGGAAGTTCAACACTACCTGAATTTGAACTGCCTGGTGGAAATGATTCTTCTACAGCACTTGTGCTACTATTGATTAACATCAAACCAAAAGAGCCGCCCACCCATAGATTGTTTGGATTATTTGTGTCAACTTGCAACGTACTGACTTCGTCATTTGGTAAGATATTATTGGCATTATTCCAACTACTTAACCAACTGCTAGTGGAAATATCATATCTAGTAACCCCTATTCCAACATATGCTGCATATATGATATCATCAATTTGTGCTGTGACTGCATTCAATGTTTCTTGCCCTAGATCCCATGAACCTTCTACAGTTTCATTAACTGTATCAAAAATCATTGCGCCATCATCACTAGTTACTAAAACTCTATCTTGTGCTACATATCTAACTCTTGTATAACTATAATCCTCATCAGGAAGTCCATTATCTTCATCGAAACAATTGCTACCAGTACCCCCTTGTAATGTGTTTAAATCCCAACGACAAATTCTTGCTTCACCAAATGATGCCCAAAGCCAATTTGAATCAGAATCAAAGCTTCTAAAATCGTCGTAGTACCAACTTCCTCCCCAGCCACTTCCTCCTTGTTCGACTGGTATATCTGTCCATCCTCCTGAAGTATCCCATCTCACACCACCTTCTTGAGTGCCTACGTAGATGTTTCCATACATATCTGCATGAAGTGCTGTTATAGCATTATTTGGAATTGTTTGAATATTCGTGCCTGAGTCTTGCCATAAATCAACTAATTCCCCGGTTGTCTGATTTAAGACCATGACTCCATAATCATATAGCCCCAAAAATACATTTCCATTAGCAGCGGTTATTGGCATATCTTCTAAATTATCGAGTCCTGTCGAAATCCAAGGAGAAAGAAGGGTTGCTGTAGTCATATCAATTCTTAGTATCCCATTATCTGCAGTTGCAACATAAGCTATTGCGTCCCTTACCACTAAATCAGTAATCATTACTTCTCCTAATGATGCACTATCCCATGTTGAAACAATTTGAGAGGTTAATGGGTTGATGAACTTCACAGAGTATTCGTCCCCTGTAACATGAGATGTTACAAGCATACCTGTCATTGAGTCCCATGTAATATCTAGTATTTCTTCACCTGTATTAAGAGCCACCTGTGCATTCAAAATACCGCTTGTAGGGTCAATAGAATATGTCATTATATCAGAAGAGGTTGTTGCAGCATAAACTGTAGTTCCATCTGTTGTTAATGCAACAATGTCATCGCCTACATCGATAGTTTGTAACCATCGCCCTTCAACAGTATCATATCTATCAATGATAGATCCTGAACCTACCCAAACGACTGAATCCATTTGTACAACATCCGTCATTTGATTACTACTTGGACCACTTGCCAACAAAATTTCGCTCTGGTAAATTCCGGAGTTTTGTAATAACGCTGGAGAGATGGTTAGCCTTGCTAATTTACCACTACCATCACTAACAAGCAAATTGTCAATTAATCCGGTAGGAGAACGCGCCCCATTATTTGCAGGCCACATTAGAAGATTCATTTTACCACTACCATATAGATTTAGAGAGTTTAATCCATATGGAAGTTCAAATGCACCTGATTGAGTATTGTAAATATCAAGAGAATCTTCAGTAAGTATCGTAACATAATTTCCTTGATTAGATGTTGAATATTCAATACCTTTAACAGAATTTGAACTTAATCCATTTGAAGTGGTCCATGGTGATTTCCAAAACCCTTGTACATAATCATAACGACCTATTCCCGCATCAGCAGTTGCAACTAGTATCTCTCCACCACTAATTAACAACTTCATCACATTGTCACTGGGTAAATTGTTTGAAGAACTCCACAAATTGTTTGGACTACCTGTAGCAAGATTCCAACTTGCAACTCCTCCACCATATAACGCTACTAACAAGTTTCCACCCGTTTCAAGGGTGTCTACCGGGTTTCCTGCTGGCCAATTTGCTGTACCTGCAGATCGTTCTAATGCCCACGTATTTGTGACACTTGAATATTTGAATAAACCATCTTCCGCAATTGCATACAGTCCACTCGTAGTAACGGCAATTTGTCTAAATGGAACTAAACTATCAAATTGTAATGAGGCTGGTCTGGATGGATATACTTGCATCTCTTGTCCATCATCTAATGAATAAGATGTAATTCCATCAGATGTTGCAACTAATAACAAGTTATTACTGGCGTCGATTTCAATATCATAAACATCTACTCCTTGACCAATTTCTCTAAAGTGTATAGCATGTGGGTCTGAGTGAAAATCTAATTGTAATATAGAATTTTCAATAGCTACGTACATTCTTCCATCATGCGGATCAATTTCATAATCTCCGATTTTAAAATCTAAGGGTTCAAAAGAAACTACTGGATCTAATGGGCTCAATGCTTCGATTGTCAAATCAGTAACTGATGCTCCGGCTGGCAACATCCAAGTTGCACCTGTATCACTGAAAGGTGCTAATCTACCTGTATGTGGGTTGCTTCCCATCAAATTATCTTGTGTTCCAAAACCACCATTACCACTCCAATCAAAAAATGTTTCACCAGTATTCTCTCCAAAAAGGTGAGGTTCATAAATGGAAATTCCGCTAGAACCATCAACCATTATTTCCATCGAAACATTGGATACTTCTGCTCCGGGGGGGAACAATATATCCCAATCTTGAATTGCAGATTGGCCTGATTCTGGGTCTGCGTTTGTTGCTTCTAGAGTAACCCACCCTGTATCATTATGTCCTGAAAGGGGCCATGAATAAACCGTAGAAGAATTACCGTGTGTTTGATGCGCTTCTGCTAAATCCGTAACTAGTAAATTAATATTTACAGATGTGAACATCATGATTACCATAATCAGAGCATAACGCACGCGGTTAGCATTGACAGACCTTCCGGTAGCATAAGCCATGGTTTACCGGAATCCCAAGCGTATTTGAAACACATGGCGACGCGTCTTGTTGATGCATCATTAATCCTAAGGTTGAAAAAGCATCAATGCGGCTTATTTCATACAAAATATTGTCTTATGACCACAAACCACTTGAACACCGTGAGTGCGCTCAGTATAAAGGGGATTAATATGGGTTTAACTCGGGAAGAGCGTAAGGAACGAATGCTGCGCAAAGACTCTCTCGCATATCATGAAAGTAATCCTAGAGGAAAAATGAAAACTGTTCCTACAAAACCACATTCAACCGCAAGAGAACTATCATTGGCATATTCTCCAGGTGTAGCATATCCGTGTATCGAAATTGCAGATAACCCTGATGAAGTTTATCGATATACATCTAAGAGTAATCTTGTGGCAGTCATCTCGAACGGTACTGCTGTACTAGGTCTCGGAAACATTGGACCACTAGCAGCCAAACCCGTGATGGAAGGAAAAGGGTTGTTGTTCAAAGCATTTGCAGATATTGATGTATTTGATATAGAAATTGATGCCACAGATCCTGATGAGTTTATTAACACCGTTGTAAACATTGCACCAACATTTGGTGGAATTAATTTAGAAGATATTAAGGCCCCTGAATGTTTTGAAATAGAACGAAAAATAGAGGAAAGAACCAATATTCCAGTGATGCATGATGATCAACATGGAACTGCAATAATTACTGGTGCAGCATTACTTAATGCTCTTGAAGTCCAAGAAAAAAATATTTCTAAAATTA
>CAYSJV010000035.1:924-17510 GCA_964431435.1 uncultured Candidatus Poseidoniales archaeon | reverse complement strand
ATTCAAATCAGGAATCCACACAACACCACCATTTTCTGCGACAACCGGTCCACTTAATCCAATCATCTTAGTTAGATTCCATGCGATTGGTCTTACATTTCCTGTGGCAATACCAATAATTACTCCGGCCTTTTCCAAACTTCTTAGAGCAGCGATTGCTTCTGGAATAAAATGCCTGTTTGCATCTGTTATTGTTCCATCAACATCAATGAACAACATCTCGGGAAGCCATGATTCAGGTAGCAGAGGCATAACTTGTCCTGCAACACCTTTCTCTTAGCAATTGCCATCGGGAAAAAATGCAACACCATTTTAGTTGGTATATACTCGGCCAATTCATGGAGGATGATTCCGAATCATTTCTTTTTTTAGATGAATCAGCAAATGAGAAATCTAAATCTTCAAAAATTAAAGACAAAATTAAATCATCAAAGGTAAAATTATCTTCAATTTCAAGAAAGGGAAAGGGGACCAAAATAATTGAAAAAGTCAAACCGAAATCAGAAAAAGAATCTATCTCCTTGATTCCAACCGAAAAAAATTCATTAAAATGGCCAATTTTGGGAATGGATTGTCCTGATTGTGCTCTCAAAGCATCTCGTGCTGTAATTCGCCTCTCTTCAATAGAAACCTGTGACGTTTCAGCAACAACAGGTGACATTGAGGTCACATATGACAGAACACTAGGCCCATTGAATGATACGAACAAAGTGCTGACTAGTCTTGGACATGCACCTGCAGTTGACTGGATGCGTGTCAAAGGTATTGATTTAGATTTGGCCTTAAAAAAGACAGAATGTGATTCAGACAATTTCAGAAAATTGTTACTGAATCAATGTAACCTCCTAGATTGTAATATTACATCAGATGGATTTGTAAATATACAATTACCTCAAAGTAATACTTACAATGTTAACAAAGCATTTGAAGATTCAATTTTTGAATTGACAGGTCAAAAGGTAACACTAAAGGTTACTGATGTTAATATTCTAAGGCCAGATCAATGGAATTTAATCGGTGCTACTATTGCAATACCATTCTTTTTACTTCTCTTTAGTATGGAAATATTTGGGGTTGAATCATCACCTCTTCTCTTCTTTCTTATTGCATTACCTGGGTTATCAATAGGTTTGTGGAGGATGGCAGGCACTGCATATTCTTCAATAAAGAGTAGACAATTGGGATTCCAGGTTTTGACAACTTGTGCAGTATTGGGTGCAGTATTTCTTCAGGCTTGGTCTGAAGCACTTTTAGTTGTGATTTTAGTTGGTTATACAAGACACCTAGAGGAATCAGCATTGTTTAGGGCTAGAAGTATGATGCAGGGTGGGCTTAGTAGGATTCCAACAATTGCCAGAAAGGTTACGAGTATTGAAACCTCCAAATTTGAAAAAATAATGAAGAAGGGTAAGAGGTTATCTTTAGTTACAGATGTTCCAGTAATTGGTGATTGTTCAACGCCCGATGATGATAGGTATGAAGAATTACCAATTCCTCTAATTAATTTGGGAGATCATGTTGAAATCCGTAGTGGAGAACTTGTACCTGTAGATGGAGAAATAGTAGAGGGAAGCGGTGAATTAGATCGCACACCACTTACAGGAGAACCGATGCCGGTAAAGGTAGAAAAAGGAAAATTGATTGAAGCAGGTTTAATATTGAGAAAAGGCCCTGTAGTGATTAAAACTACTGCAGTGGGAGAAGATACTAGATTAAGCAGTTTGATGGATGAAGTAAAAACATACAAAGATCAACCACCAAGAATACATTCGTCAATTGAACTGTTCACAGTATTCTGGGTTCCTATTGTATTAGTGGGTTCTGTATTAGTTGGTTTATTATTACCAGAATCACTAATTGGAGCGAATGCAACTATTGTTGATAGAATAAAAGTAGTTTTACTATTATGGGTAGTTTCTTGCCCTTGTGCCCTTTTGTTGGCCTCTCCTGTACCCCATTCAATAGCACTCTCTATTTCTGGTCAAAACGGTATCATTGCAAGAGGAAGTGATGCATTAGAAAGAATAGCCAAAGTAAATTTAGCACTATTAGATAAAACAGGAACACTTACTACAGGTAAACCGACTTTAGAATCCATAAAGACAATTGCAGGAACTACAGAAGAAACAGTACTTAAAATTGCATCAGGGCTTGAGCAGAGAAGCAATCATCCATATGCATCAGCAATTATTGAATATACAAAAGGGAAAGGGTTGGAAGCATTTTCTATTAACGAACAAAGTGACTTTGGTTCAGGGATTACTGGAACTTATAGAAACCAAAAGGTCCATATTGGAAGTATAAATTGGGCAATAGAGAATAATATTGGAATCTCCCCCGCAATTCAAAAATCTATTGATAACTCACGTGATGTAGGTCATGGCTTGTCGGTTTTAGCAAAAGGAAAGAATGCTGTAGCTCTGTTTTCATTTGCACACGATGATATCTCAAACGATGCAGAAATGATCGTTAAAGAATTTTATTCACAAGGTGTGAACGTTGAAATTTTAAGTGGAGATGAGCCAAGAGCTGTAGAACTATTTGCTGAAAAAATTGGTATTAACCCAGATGCTTGTAAGGGCGGAATGACACCAGAGGGTAAGGCAAAGTGGGTCGATGCTCGCTCGAAATCAAATGTTACATTAATGGCAGGGGATGGATTTAATGATTCAGCAGCCCTTGCAGTTGCAGATGTAGGTGTTGCTGTTGGAAGTGGTGAAAAACTCAATTTGGATACTGCAGATGTTTTGGTTCCAAGTACAAACACTGGTTTGATGATTGGAATGCTGAAGATGTCTAGACAATCAAAAAGAATTGTAATACAGAACATCACCTTATCTCTATTCATCACGATCGGATTGGTGTATATGGTAGTCACAGGAATAACAACAAAATTGTGGGTAGGTATTGCTTTGCATGAGTTAACTGCAATATTTGTGATTTTCAATGCTGCTAGATTGGGTACCTCTAGTGCATTCGATTCTTCAAAGACGCATACAATATATACTTCAATCAAGTCAAATTTACAGGCAGTTGGACTAATTTTTGTACAACTAAAGGATGATATTATTGAAACTTTCCAAATACTCACAAATTCATCAAAAAGCACGTAATATTGTAATTACCAATTATACATTTTTTCCGACCATTTGATAAATTCATTAAGACACACAGGCTTTGCGACGGGGTGTATATCGTGGGAAAAATTAGAGGTGACCCAAAACAAATGGCTCTGGCACATCCCACAAGAAATGCAATTTATTCTGCACTTACCAATACAGATGAAATGGCCACAGTTGAATTAGAGAAGAAGGTGAAAGTTACAAGATATCATCTTTATCACCACCTTAAGCAACTTGTAAATGCAAATCTAGTAGAAAACCACAGGGATAAGGGAAGAGCACGGTATTGGCGTATATCTGAGAAAATAGAAGTTTCTTCACCTATACCTTCTTCTACATCAGAGGAAACAGTTTCTGTCTCAGCACCTAGTTGGGCAAGTGATTTACCAGATGAACTTACAGAAATGCTTTCTAGCGGTAGTGATTTTAGATTTGTAAAAGTAGGAGAAACTGCTTTGGATGCAGTCAATGCTCGAAATCTCATATTAGATTTAGCAAAAATGTATGGTGTTGAAATTGATATACCCTTTACATTTACACCTGGAGGAATTTTTGTAATTTCAAGACCTCGTAAGTGATTAATAATAAGTTGGTGACTGATGTGGAGGAAATAGAGTCATCAATAGAATTACCAGCCATGAGGTGCCCAAAATGCGAGGGGCTTTTACCTAACAAATTGGGAGAGATAAGTTGCGAATTGTGTTCTTCAAAAGTAAATGTTGATGATCCAGCAACAAGAGCGCGTTGGAAAACTGAAAAAGTAACTTGTATTGGTTGCGGAAAGGTGTTAATTGCAGGAGTAGATAGTAGACCTGCAAAACTACAATGCGGTTCTTGTGAAGAAAAATTTGTGCTAAAAATGAAGACACCCAAAACTGAAATTAACTGCCCTTCATGTTCTAGAACCCTGAGAATAAATAAACGCCCGGGATCCAGAGAAATAAATTGCCCAGCATGCGAATCTAATTTTAGAATAACATTTTGAGGGTATACTATGAAATCTACTTTTAGAATGATGGGTATTGCAGATTATATTACTTTGTTTAATGGATTACTTGGTGTATCTTCAATATTATTTTTAATTTTAGCCGTAAATGATTTTTCAGATCCATACCAAACTGGAATTAATAGCCAATATGTATGGGCCTCTATTCTTTGCATACTATTATCAGCAATTGGGGATACAATAGATGGTCCAATTGCTAGAAAATACTCCAAAGTTAGACTACTAGGTGGAAATTTAGATATTATGTCAGATAGTATTAGTTTTACTGTAGCTCCTAGTTTACTGATTTTTGTAATGTATGGGCGCATGGGTTCAGCAACACCTTTTTGGACGTTGCTACTTGCTATTTCTTGTTGTTGGATAGTTGCTACAGGTATGATGAGATTGGCGAGGTTTGCATATGAAGATGGTGGAGATACAGATTACTTCCTAGGTGTCTCAACACCTGTAAATGCATTATTTCTGATTTCCATAGGTTCTCTAATTTGGTTGCAACCATCAGCAGGTATTGGCCCAGACCTTTCTATGTGGGATTGTGATAATTTTTGTTTTGGTAGAGGTGAGCCCCATCCATATTTTGATTTTTTAATAGTACCATTTATGTGGATTAGCGGCTCATTGATGATTTCTGAAAGGAAGATGTCTAAATTAAAAAACAGTCCTGGAAAATATTTTGGGTTACTGACAATTCTTTCAATATCATTTTCATCACTTTTACAGTTCAGACATACTTTAGGGGGAGTTGGAGATTATGAAGAAACAGCTAATATGGGGACATTCCTGATGTTATGCCTCACATTTTCACTTATTGTTGCATATCTCCTCATGGGACCAACAATAACAAAAAATACAGCAAACAATTCGGAGAATATGGAATCAGAATAGTGATTTTCGCAACACCAAAAAGGCGTATAATGTGGCGTCTTACCTATTATTGCGACCTTCGTGTTTAATAATAATGAGAGTCAGTGTTGTACTGGGATGGGATGCCCATGAGCGACAGTCAGAGTGATGAAGATAACGTAAGGAAAAGTACAGATGGGGGGAGAGTATCCCTTTCTGAACTAAGATCAGCAGTTACTGAAGGTCAGAATTTAAGCATTGATGATATTGTTGAGCGCCAATCTAGGCTTAGGGCAGAAGTGAGAATCAGAGATAAGGTAGAACGAGAACAAAAATTACTACTCCAAGAACAAACTGAAAGAATTTCATCAATTAAAGACACTCTCTCTGAGGAATTAGAGGCACATCATCGTCTTACACTCGCTCAATTTGAGAAAGAACTGAGGGAACAGATGGGTGTAGAAGTTGCAAAACTAGAATCAGAATTACTCTCTAAGGAAGAGGAACTCCTAAAGCAACAATATGAATTAAGAATAAATAGAGAACAAGAACAAATTCAACACTCATTGATAGTAGAAAATGAACGAAAATTAGATGAATTTAGAGAACGAACAAGATTGAGACTCGAAAATGAACTACAATCAGAGTTTCAACGTAGACTAGACTATGAAAGAGAGAGAATGCAAATAAATTTTAATCAAGAACTTCACACTAAGACAAATGAAATAGAAAGTGAACTTCGTGAAAATATAGTAATTCAATTAGCTAGTAGGGAACAACAAGAAGTGGAGCTTATTGAGGAAGAACATCATGCACTGCTTGGTGAAAGAGAAGAGCAATTAAGAAACGCAATAAAATTAAGATTAGAAGAACAGATGCGTCTAAGATTAAGAGAAAAAGAATCTCGTTTGAGAGCAGAATACAGTAGAAGAGTTTCTCGTATGGAGGAAGATATAGCACATCATCTTCAAGCAGATATTGAGATAAAGTTGAAAGCAGAATCTGAAGAATTAGAAGGATGAATGCGAGAAGATGTTGATTTAGCTATAGGACGTAGAAAAGACGAGTTAAGAACTCAAATTTATCGAGAGATGGAAAAAGAATTCTCGGAACTACTTTCAGACCGCAAAGAAAGATTAAGGGACAAATATGACATATCATTTTCACAAGCAGTAGATGAAGTAGAAAGAGCGCTAACATCTGAGATTACTTCAGAATTAGAAAAACGTACCGAAGAAGAATTTTCAGCATATCGTTTATCTCGAGATGTTGAAATAGAAAATAGGCTTACAAGATTTAGATATGATAGAGAATCAGAATTGAGAGATAATTTAGAAGTTAAATTTAATGAGAGGAAAGATGAATGGATTGGAAAATTAGAATCAGAATTCCTTTCTAGGGAAGAAGCAGTAAAGAAATCCATCATGTCAGAGATTGATGCAATAATACGCAATGAAAGACTGACAAAAGAAACAGAATTAGATTTAATCAAAGAAGAAACATCTTTGGAATTAGAAATTGAGATGGAAGCACGACTTAATGAATATAGAGAACGCAAGATTGATGAGGTAGCGGAACAATTAGAAAAACAACTCGTTAAGCGTGAAGAAATTATGAGAAACAAGGCATTAATTGAAGTTCGTAGACGAGAAAATCAAATTAGAAAGGAAATTGAAGCACAACTTGGAATTAAACGTGCAGAAATAAAGAATAGAATGAAGAAACTTGAGGAGCAGATGGATCAATTCAGAGACATGGCTGAAGATAAGATGAAAAGAGAAATTGAGAGGGAGTTAACATCTGAGATTGAAACCGCTGAAGGTAAATTAGAGGAAACTCAACAAATGGCAGATCGTCTAAGAGGAGAGGAAGCACTAATTGAGAAGAGACAAGCATGGCTTGGTGCAATTGCAGGTAAGAAAGGTTCACCTACTGAAGGATTACAAGATACACTTGGAAAATCAACATTAGGTGGGCTTGCTCAAGGAGTAATGAAACCAGGTTTAGGACCACAAGCAGCTAAGGCAATAGGACAAGAGCCAGGACAACCCGGATTAGAAGGTCGAATGCTTCGTAAGGCAGCACCACCATCATCACCGTTACCTGGAGCAACTCAACCTGGTGAAAAACCATCATTAAGACCAATTCATACACCAGTGGGACCCAGCAGGCCATCCAAAATCCCCCTTCCATCACCAATTCAGAGTGGCATTACCCCCCAACCAACCATTGAATCTAGCGAGGATGTTGGAGAAATCAAATCAGAATCAATTATTTCCGATATGTCAGAACTAATAGATGAATCGGGAGAACCATCTATTGGTTTACCTGCTTCTATTGATACAGAAATATTGGAAACTAAACCAGAGGCAGAATCTCAAGTTACAGACAGTGAAATTCAAGAAATTATTTCAAGTCAAATTACCAGTGAATCGACCCCTCCTCAAGAATTTACAAGATTGAAACCGATACCTAAGTTAGAATCAACTCATGACTTTGATACCCCTGCAACAATTAAACCAGCATTGAGAAAATTAAAGCCATCAGAAGCTACACTTATTCCGAAACCGAAGAAATTAATTGCAGATAAAAGTAAATTAATTCCAATTGGCAAAAGAATGTTAGTACAGGAGGATGAAAAATCTACAAAAATAAATAAAAAGTCTCCACCTAAATCTAATGCTGGAGAACCACCAAAGAAGACCAGCAGTTCAAAAAAATCTCCACCTAAATCTAAAGCTGGAGAACCACCCAAAAAATCTTAATTAATTGCAATATTTTGAATAAAAAATCATTGTAATCTTTTTTCCGTCTGTTTCATAGGGTAGAGCATTATCACGAATGACATGCGAAGAGTATTAGTTCTCTTAATTGTCCTAATTTTTGGTGTTCAACTATTGCCAATAAATACTGCATTAGAAAGTTCAGATTTAGAGAATGGGAGAATTGTTGCTAATCTTCCGTCTTCTTCAATTTTATTT
Organism: uncultured Candidatus Poseidoniales archaeon; assembly: GCA_964431435.1. Lineage (GTDB taxonomy): Archaea > Thermoplasmatota > Poseidoniia > Poseidoniales > Poseidoniaceae > CAYSJV01. The sequence continues at coordinate 9,558 of CAYSJV010000035.1, read as the reverse complement.
ACTGACGCATCTCCTGGGAAGTGGATTTATGTTAGCAATCAAGGTGATGTTATTCTATATGAGTGGAATATGAATGAAGGTGCATTATCTGCAGTATGGTCTGAGAAACTTAAAAAACCAGGGGAGAATAGTACTTTGGTTGATTTGGGAACAATAAATTCAGCATCTTATAGTTCATATGAAATTGAATCCATTAATTCAAGTAGCGGTCTTACTGAAATCAGTTTGGTAGAACGTTTAGCAGTAGGATATTCTGAATCTGGTGGAGGTGCAATCAATATTTATTTAATTGAAGATGATGGTTTAGATTCATCAATAGCTGGTTGTGTTTGTACTCGTAAAATTCCAACAACTTCTGCAGTAAGTGCCCTTGAGTGGGATATAGATGGAAAATTGTGGTATGGTTTATCGAATAATAAATATGCACAAAAAGTAAGCCCGGAAACAGGGATAAATGATCCAGAACAAACCTCACCTCATGCTAATTCAATAACTAAGATTCTAGTATTTGTTGATTCAGTTGGTACGAAATGGGTCGTTACAGGTGGAGATGATGGCGCCTTCGTTCATGATTCTGGTGGAATTAAGGTACATACATTGGGTTGCGATTGTACAACATCACCTACCGACGTAATTCTAACAGATAGCGATTCACATTCTATCTTCATAATGGAAACTGGTCAGAGCCAAATAAAAAAATATGATACAACTTCGAATGATTGGGCATCTACTGAACAAAGTTCCTCAATTTCACTTCAACAAATTAAAGGAGCAAGTATTAATTCCGAAGGAAATTTAATCATTGGTACAAGTGGTAAATTAGTATTTTATGGTGCATCGAACTTTACCAAATATGATGAGTTACCTACTTCAAATCCTAATCATGAAATTATAACCTCAACCAATGGAGGGATGATGATACTGGCAGGTTCTTCTAAGAACAAAATTTGGCTTTATGATGTCGATAAAGATGAGGATGGCGTAGGGGATATGAGTGATGCATTTCCTAATGACCCAACTGAATATTCTGATTTTGATGGAGATGGCGTAGGGGATAATGCGGATGTATTCCCAAGTAATCCATCTGAAAGTATTGATTCTGATTCTGATGGTGTAGGAGATAATGCGGATGAATTTGATTTTGATCCATCCGAGACCACCGATACGGATGGTGATGGAGTGGGGAATAATGGTGATGCATTCCCAGATGATATTAATGAGTGGAGTGATACTGATTTAGACGGCTTTGGTGATAATGTAGATTCTTGTTTGCAAGATCCCGGGACTTCTACTGAAGATAGAATAGGTTGCCCAGATATAGATGGCGATGGATACTCAGATCCAAGTGAAACTTATCCTTCACATCCGTACGGATCAGCCGATGCTTTCCCGTACGAACCATCTCAATGGCGAGATCAAGATGATGACGGGTATGGCGATAACATGTCTGGAGTAAAAGGAGATCAATGTCCCATGATGTTTGGTACGAGTAATTTCACATTACAACAGGAACAAAACAGTACAGTTTGGACCAAGATTAGTTGGTATGGTTGCGCAGATGGAGATGGTGATGAATACACCGATACAATCGACCAATTCCCAGATGATCCAAATGAATGGATAGATGCGGATAATGATGGATTTGGATCAGAGTCAGACTATGATGATTATGATTTAGCAGTTCAAACTAAGGAAGATTATTGTCGGAAAATGGAATCTGAAAATATAACGGTTGCCGTTTGTATTGATGAATTAGATGAAGAAGAGGATAAAGAGGAAGCCGCAAGTTTACAACTAATGCTTGGAAATACTGATTTAACAACACTTGCAACAATAATGGTTGGTTTGTTTGTTGGGTTAACTGGTGGAATATTGGGGCTAGGATATGTGATAAAACTCATACGTCCTGCTAAGAAGAAAGGTGTGAAAGCACCAAAAGGCTCCTCTTCTGCTTTTGCGGAAGGTACTGATGAAGTCACAGCTGAGGATGGGGGAGACGAGTTCGCTTATTCTGGAGAATTAACTGGTCAAGAATATTGGGAAGATGATCCATTAGAGGAGCAAATAGTCAATCCTAGTATGGTTCCAGATGAACCAGAGATGCCTGCTCCATCTGTAGAAGAGGCATCATCTTCAGAAGATGATGAGTTCATGTCAGAATCTGCAGGAAGCCCACCAAAAGCACCTCCCGCAGGAAGCCCACCAAAAGCACCTCCCGCAGGAAGCCCACCAAAAGCACCTCCTAATGATGTGCCAGTAACCGAGGAAGCAGCGACTCCACCACTCCCTCCAGGAGGATTACCAGAAGGATGGACAGAGGACCAATGGAAATGGTATGGCCACGAGTGGTTAGAAAAAAATAAATGATTATCTAAACTCTATTGGTAAATTTTTCTTTAATGTCCCAAGTCTATTTCCTGCTAGTTTTGGACGACCACCTTCATCTTTAAAATTGCGAACTAAAAACATTAAAATTTTATTCCATTCAGCACCAGTTGATATTAATCTTATTTTGTTACATGTTGCAAGTAGAAGTATTTTTCTTTCATCACTTTTTTCATTCAGTAAAGCCTTCAGAATTTGTCTAGCCCCCATCAAATGCTGAGGAGGTTTTTCTTTTGCCATGCAATCAACTCAGTATGAAGGTAACTCAACACTTGCAATAAGGGCATCAATATCGGTACTTTCCATTCCAGCAATCAACTTCTGAAGATCTTCAAATTCAGATTTAAGGCGCATCATTCTTTGTTCTTTTATCAGATGTTCTATCAAATCGTCAATACTTTTGAAATCACTCATTGACCTAAGAGAATTCAATAGACGCCGACTTTCTAAACTTACACTAACAGATGTCATTCCAGGTGCAGTCATTCTATCACTGGTTAATTGCAGTGATTCACCATACTTAATCTGATGGTTTATTTTTGTGCTGGTAATGTGATTCTTTAGGGAAGTATCACTCTCAGAAAATCATATTGTTGCTGATTTTCTTTTATGAATTAATAATCTACTGGTTTCTTTGACACCATATTCTTTACGTTTTTTTATCACTCTATTGTGAAACTCTTTTGCTAAGGTCCAATATTGGTGACTTCCTTTGCCCCTCGCATTTCTAATCTCTGGTTTGTGTAATATCACAGTCGGAGCTCCTTCTGAAGGGGCTTCTGCAATTTTTATTAATCTCTGAATCGTAGTTTCAAAAACTTGAGCCGGGAAGTGTTTTGCAACTTCATTACATACTGTAAGTGAGAGAGCACTTCTGGCTAAGACCATAGTAAGAACTACTCCAAAGAATTTGAGTTGTGGGTTAATCCTACGTTGAACTAATTTTATTGTGTTCATTAACAAACTCATACCTTCAAGAGCATAATATTCTGCTTGAACTGGCGTGAATACCCAATTTGATGCTGCTAATGCATTTATTGTAAGTAGTCCGAGGCTTGGAGGTGTGTCAATAATAACATAGTCAAATTCATCAATTATTGATGAAATCCCTTCTTTTAGTCTTGTTTCTCTTCCAATTTTTGTAGCTAACTCAATATCTGCCCCAGATAAATGTATATTTGATGGAAGTAACCATAAATTGTTTATTTTCAAATTTTCAGGTATTCGCTTGTTTGGGTTACTAGCTTTCCATGTACTCACCATTGATTGAGTTAATTTTTCTGGAGACAAGATATATTCATCCATTAATGGCAATACTTCTCCAGTCTCATTCAATAATATATCATTCACAGTCTTGTTAAGTATACTTTTGTCAACTCCAAAACTTGTTGCAGCGTTTCCTTGAGGATCTAAATCAATTAATAGTACCCTAGATTCCGGTAAATTGTATTTGGAATTTCCTTCGGCAAGTGCAGTTGCCAAATTTACAGCAGTTGTAGTTTTAGCACAACCACCTTTTTGATTTGCAACAGCAATAACCATCTTGTATGGATCCATCTCACAACCTCCTCTTAAGTGAACGCAAGTAGTCTTCACTTGTCAATATGACGACTTGATGCTATTGTTCATGCAGGCTGAATTACAGGAACAGGAACTTCGGATAGAATTTTTCTCATTATGTGCATTCCAGTTATTCCTCTAATCTTTGCCTCTGGCTTCAGAACGATTCTATGGCTAACTACTTGTAGTGCAATTCCTTTGATATCGTCAGGAATAACAAAATCTCTACCATCAATCGCAGCAGCAGCACGTGATGTTTTGAATAAAGATTGACTAGCACGTGGAGAAGCACCAGTTATACATCTGTGGTCTTCTCTACTTCGTTGAACGATTTCCACAATGTATGAAAGGATAGCTGGGTCGACATGTACTGTCTCCAATGCTTTTTGCATTGCTACCACTTTCTTTGGAGATGTGATTTGTTCAACATCATGGTCATCTTTTCCACGCAACTTTCTTCTTGCAAGAATCGCTTTTTCTTCAGAACGATCAGGATATCCCATACTCATTTTCATTAAGAACCGGTCCATTTGTGCTTCTGGCAGAGGATATGTACCCTCTTGTTCAATCGGATTCTGTGTTGCAAGAACAACAAATGGTGCTGGTAGTTTATGAGTAATACCTTCAATTGTAACTTGCTTTTCTTCCATAGCTTCAAGCAATGCTGCTTGAGATTTTGGCGGAGCACGGTTTATTTCATCCGCTAGCAATATATTTGTGAAAAGTGGGCCCGCTCTTAACTTAAATTCTCCAGACTTTTGATCATACATGTATGTACCCATAATATCTGAAGGTAGTAAATCGGGTGTAAATTGGACACGCTTGAATTTACAGCCAAGTGCTTTTGCAAAAGTATTGGACAACATTGTCTTACCCAATCCAGGAAAGTCCTCTAACAACATATTCCCATTTGATAATATTCCAACTGTTACTCTACGTAGGTTTTCGGCTTTTCCAATAATTACCTTACCTGCTTCAGCCATCAATGCATTAGAAATTGCACTAACTGTGGCAATCAAATCTTTTGTTCTGGCGTCTCCGCCTGCTCCGGCTTGTCCTCCGCTATATCCCGCTGCCATCAATTTCACACTCACTACGGCATCGGACCGTAAGAATTCATACTTCAACGTTCGGTTTTCACTAGTCAAGAATAATCACTCATTTTTTGGATACACTTGTGATACAAGTGGGGAGTGGTACGGCGATTTTTACATAATTTGCAGTTATCTTCCCCAAAAATGCTCTTTCTTACGGTGGACACTAATTATTTCATCAAGTATTTCTTTTTCAATAGATGTTAAATCCATTTTTTGTAATTTAGATGCATGATTTGATGGAACATCAACTAATAACACATCTTCCTCATCGATTTGCCTTCCTATTATGACACCATTTATTGCAACTGCTACTTCATCTCCTTGTGATGCATTTTTCATACTACTTTCACCAGAACGCAAGGATTTAATCCGCCCTACTCTTGTTCCATCATGTTTCATCAAATACTGACCGACTTGAATTTTCCCACCTACAACTCTTACACCCACAATTGCAGGGTCTTTTCTTCTGAACACATGATCTTTTAGAATTAGAATTCTTCCAGGAAATACAATTTCTTCCCTTGTTGAAATTTCCATTTTTAGCTTCATTTCTTCGACCCATTCTTCAAAATCCTCTAGAATATGATAAATTATATCTTTTGAAATTAATTTTATGCTACAATCTTCTGAATCCATGATTTCTTTTACTTCTGGCATCACATTTGTTGAAAAGGCGAGAATGATTTTTTGCAGTGGATCGTGTGAGGTTTCAGCACTTCTTAAGTCGCGTTTATTTACCACACCTATCGATGCTTCCCTGATAGGTACACCCATCGCCTTCAATTCATTACCAAGTGCTTCGAGTCCGCCTAATGTATCTGATTTGATGACTATTCCTTCCTCATCTAATTCTACAGATATTTCAGCTTCTTCTGCTGCCTTTGTCATAGCTATTTCTTTCTCTTCATCATTTGCGAATCCATGTAATCTTGTTCCTGCTAGAACTTTCTCTAAATCAGGTCCACTTATTTTTATTCCTGCTGCAGCATTCACAATTTCAGTATTATCCCACCGATCTCCAGCGTCTCTCATTTCACTCATACCTCTTGGCCTAAACATACCTCTTATGTGAGTTTCAAATGCACCCTCAGATGATGCAAGGATTATCTTATCACCTTTTTTCAATTGCCCGCGATATAATATGACATCTATCGTTTTACCAAGTCCACGTTCCTCTTTCATCTCAAGAACAGTACCTTCTGCAGGCCCATCAAAATCTTCAAGTTGCTCAACTAGAAAACGCTCTGCTAAACCTATTGTAACTGCTAATAAATCTTGCAAACCTTCACCTTCTTTTGCACTACAAGGCACCAAAGAGAGGTTGTTTTTAAAATCAGTATTTTTATTATACAATTCAATGTTGTAGCCCAATTCTGAAAATTGACCAACTAACTTCCAATAATGTTCTTCCAATCTACTTTTAACCTCTTTTGATTGTTTAGACATCGATTCTGCAACGCTACTTCCTTTTTCTGATGTCCACCCGTGTATACGGTCTATTTTATTGGCAGCAATTACAAATGGTGTTTTATGTTGTTTTAATATCTTAACAGATTCGATAGTTTGAGGTTGGCAACCTTCCATTATATCTACAACCAAAATTGCGATATCGGCGAGAGCGCCTCCTCTTCCTCGTAAAGAAGTGAATGAATGGTGGCCAGGAGTATCAATAAATAACAATCCAGGTGAACGGAAATCTTTACCGCCCATTATTTCATTGCAAAAATCATTTAATAATTCAGCAGGTACTTCTGTCGCTCCAATATGTTGCGTAATTCCACCGGCTTCTCTTGCCATTACAGATGATTGCTTTTTACTTCCTAGAGAACGAACAAAATCTAAAACACTTGTTTTACCATGATCTACATGCCCTAGTACTGCTACAATTGGTTGCCGATTGCTTTGCACTCCACTCTTCGTTTCGCTCATTTTGCCACCTCTCATGTATTGTACTTAGAATGAAACCACCCCGGTTAAATTATTAATTTTCATTAATCCATTTACTAGCATCATAAGCCCACTCTAGTAACCCTTCAGGGAACCACAGTGAAATTTCACCATTTGCATTCTCATCAGAATCGCTTCCATGAATCATATTGTATCCCATGTCCATGCCTAAATCACCCCTGATAGTACCAGTAGGTGCTTCTCTCGCATTTGTGGATCCAATTAATCTTCTTGCGACATCGATAGCGTCTATTCCTTCCCATACCATTGCTACCACTGGACCAGATGTGATGAATTTGATTAGGCCACTATAAAATGGGCGCTCCTTGTGAACTTCGTAGTGTCTTTCTGCCAATTCCATTGAAGGTACTGTTGATTTTAATCCTACTAATTTCAACCCCTTTCTTTCAAATCTAGAAATTATTTCTCCAACTAAGCCTCTTTGAACGCCATCAGGTTTTACCATAACGAATGTTTTCTTTCTTTCTGTCATCAACTATCCCCACCTACATCTACTTTATGAGCAAAACGGAATTAAATTAGTTCACGTAATGTGTAGGTAGTTAAATTCCACCCTTGACAAAATGTCTTGACCACTTGGTTTTACGTGCGTTACGATTTAATTTCAGCATATTTTTACGAGCTTTACTACTTTTGAACCAAAGTACAGTACCATCTTTTTTGACATACATCATACCTGTTCCAGGCTCAATTTCATCGCCCGTAAATGCACAAACTCTTCTTTCTGGCATATCACATTACCTACCTTGGTGTAATTTTCTGGCTTCTCTACCTGTATCTCTGAGCATCAATATGTCTTCAACCTTTATTGGTCCAACAACATTTCGTGTAATAATTCTTCCAACATCTCTAGGATTTGGAGCATCCATTACACGCACTTTAACTTGTGTTGCTTCACCAGTCATTCCTGTTCTACCAACAATCTCTACTACTACTGCAGGCCAACCTTGATCTACTGACATTAGAATCCACCCTCAAAAATTTATTCACGCAATGCAGTGATTTGCTCAACCAATGCTTTCATTTTACCTTTCCCATCTTTGTTTAATTCCATTATTGCTATGGAAGCGGCCTTTACTCCTTTAGGTAGACCCGCTTCTTTTGCTAGAAATTCTGGACTAGGGACATATGCGTATGGTATATTTTTTTCATCACATATCATTGGCAGGTGTGCAAGTAATTCTGGTGGATTAACATCTTCTGCTAATATCACAATCTTTGCATTACCCCTTTCTGCGGCTTTCGTTACTTCATTACTTCCACATTTTATTACTCCGTCCTTACCTGCTGCAAGGACTAGTTCGTAAACTGCTTCTGCTACTTCTTTTGGTGTTTCATATTTTATATGCACATTCATTGGAATTCTCCCCTTCCTCCTGTGTGAGGCAGGCTCGCCACGACATTCTTGGTATAAACCCAACGCAAAGCACAAATTTTGAAAAAGAAGCATTATTTGACATCTAATTCATCAATTATTTGTTTTACACCCCTTGCAAGTGCAGGTGCAGCACTTATTGATGAACGTGCATTTAATAGTGAATTGCTAGCGTGAACACCATCTACATGTTTGTCTAATCTCGGAATCGCACCTCCTGTGAAAAGGCCATGCGTGCAAGCAGCGTGG
>CAYSJV010000035.1:0-893 GCA_964431435.1 uncultured Candidatus Poseidoniales archaeon | reverse complement strand
TAATGCCTCACTTGCTTTACAGATAGTACCCCCTGTTGAGATCATGTCATCAACAATCACAACAATCGCATCTCTTACATCAAGATCTTTTGCTTTGTGTATGATTGTATGGGCATCAATTCTCGTTTTTTCGAGATATGAAAATTTGCAACCTATTAATGTGGCAACTTCACTCGCTCTCTCAATAGCACCTTTATCTGGAGATAATATGAAATCAGGGGTGATTTCAGAATTTAGGTAATTAGCAACCTCAGTCATTGAAGAAGCAAAGAAAATAGGCGAGTCTAAATGTTTGAGTGCCTCAGGTGCATGTAAATCTAGGACAATTATCCCATCACATCTATTTGCAAGTAATTTACCAATTGCTTTTGCTGAAACAACTTCTCCTTGATTAAATCGTTTATCTTGTCTTGAGTAACCAAAATATGGGATAGCTAATAGCAATAAATTGTCTACAGGTTCTAGATTTGAATTTGTGTTTCTGATGTCACTAACATCTCCATTTTGAACATCTCTCAGGGCTTCGAGTAGGAGGAGTGTTTCGATTATACCTGAATCTGGGAATGTATTTGATACTAAAATTACAGGTTCAGATCTGACATCTTCAACAGATTCTGACGGGACTCGAAAATATCCTTCACTGTCTGGAAATCTTCTCGCCTCAAGTCGGTGATGATTCATATTTAACTCGTCAGCCAACTCTTTCGCAAGAGGTGTACTATTACTACCGGATACGACTACCATAGTTCCCCTTGAATCTGCGGAAGTAAAACTTGCCTAAGTGGGTTATGGCTCACGCTCTAAGTCATAATTGGTGGGCGAGGCCAGATTTGAACTGGCGACCTCCCGGTTATCAGCCGGGTGCTCGAACCAAGCTAAGCTACCCGCCCAGA
>CAYSJV010000034.1:0-17636 GCA_964431435.1 uncultured Candidatus Poseidoniales archaeon | reverse complement strand
CACCCTCTTTTAGACGCATCCCACGTACTCCGGCAGTAACTCTTCCTTGTACTTTGACTGTATATCCTGTAGAACCGTCTTTTAGGATTTTAGTTTCACTCGGTTTGAATCTGCATGCACGTCCAAATTTGGATACTAGTACTACATGATCTTCTTCGGTTGACTCACGAACTGCAACTAATGAATCTGTGTCAGCTTTGAATTTCAAAGCATATTTTCCATTTCGATTAATTTTTGTATATGCACTTAGTTTGGTACGTTTTACAATACCTTCTTTGGTCGCAAATATTAGGTAATGCCCTTCAGGTTCTTCTTGTAGGTCCTTAGATATTGGTAAGATTGTTACTATTCTTTCATCTTCACGGATTCCTTCGAGCAGGTTACGGATATGACCTCCTCTACTATGTCTACTTCCTTGAGGTGTTTCCCATGCTTTGAGGCCATAGACCCTACCTTGATCTGTGAATATCAATAGACGATCCTTGCTGAAGCAAGTAATGATTAATTTTGCAAAATCCTCATCTTTGGTTGTAACTCCCTTCAAACCCTTACCTCCTCTATTTTGCAAACGAAATGCCTCAACAGGTAGATGACGTATGTAATCATCTTCTGATAATGAGATTACAAGTGGTCGCTCTTCAACTAAATCTTCTCGGTCCATCGATAATGGCATTGGATTGATATGAGTCCTTCTTTCATCACCATGTCTTTCAACAACTTCATTTAATTCATTTAATATGATTTCTAATTGCATTTTTCTGCTAGCTAATATTGCTTCAAAACTAGCAATGGATATTTGCAATTCATTTAACTCATTTTCAACTTTCTTCACATCTAGTTTTGTAAGTTGATATAATCTTCTTTCAGCAATTGCTTTTGCTTGTGCTTCACTGAAATCAAATGGTTTAATTCCTGAGAATGTATCTTTGCCTTTCAGTACATTTTCGAAATGCTCCCTACTTTCACTACCTCTACCTACTTTTACAATTTCATCAATTCTTGCTTGGGCTTTTGTCAAACCTTCTAAAATATGCGCTCTTGCTTGGGCCTTTTCTAATTCAAACTTTGTTCTTCCAATTATTACTGATTCTCTATGTCTAACATATGTATGAATTATTTTATTAAGTGTAAGTAGGACTGGTTGCCTATCTATTATCCCCATCATATTTGCGGAATATGATTCTTGCAGTCTGCTTGATTTGTAGAGTTGATTTAGTACCGCATGGGGATCTGCATTTTGTTTTACATCAATTACTACTCGAATACCCTCTTTACTAGACTCATCACGAATATCTCGAATTCCTATCACGGCTTCTTTACTTACTAAATCGGCTATAACTTCAAGCATTCCATCTTTTTTCACTTGATATGGAATCTCAGTTACAACAATTCTTTTGCCATTTTGGTCTTCAATTACTTCGCAATCTGAGCGAATGTGAAATCTTCCATGACCTGTTTCATATATGTCTGTGATGCCATCTATTCCATAGATAGTAGCCCCAGTGGGGAAATCAGGTCCTTTTATGTGTTCCATATATTCAGAAACACTTACTTCAGGCATTTTTTCGGGGTCTCCTTTATTTTCACCCTCTTCAATGATACGTTCTATGTGTAGGTTTACTGCAGAAGCAACTTCATTCAAATTGTGTGGTGGCATTTTTGTTGCCATTCCTACTGCTATTCCATCTGAACCATTTAGTAATAAATTTGGTAATCTAGATGGTAAAACCGTAGGTTCTTGTTCAGAACCGTCAAAATTTTCTTGGAATTCGACAGTTTTCTTATCTATATCTTCCAGCATATGTTTTGATATTTTTGCTAATCTGCTCTCAGTATAACGCATTGCAGCGGGCGGGTCTCCGTCGATACTTCCGAAATTCCCTTGACCGTCTACAAGAGTATATCTTAAACTGAAATCTTGAGCCATCCGCACCATTGTGTCGTAAATTGATTGATCACCATGCGGGTGATATTTACCCATTACTTCTCCAACTGAACGTGCAGATTTACTGTATGATTTCTCTGGGGTATGTCCTGCTTGGTGCATGCCGTATAGTACTCTTCTATGTACGGGTTTTAGACCATCCCTTGCATCTGGAAGCGCTCTTCCAATTATTACTGACATTGCATAATTAATGTAACTTGTACTCATCTCTTCATCTACACTCTGGGGTACTAAATTACCCATAGGCTCCGGTTTTTCATCAACATTTTCATCCATTTTCTCACCTCATACGTCTATGTTTGTTGCATTAATGGCATGTTTTTCAATAAATGCACGGCGTTCGGCGACATCTTCACCCATTAAAGTGACGAACAAGTTACTCGTTTCACCTTCATCTGTATAATCTTCAGAGATTACTTTAAGCAGTGTCCTATTTTCAGGATTCATTGTAGTTTCCCACAATTGATCAGGGTTCATCTCACCAAGACCCTTGTAACGTTGTATGTTGATTTTAGTGCTAGCACCTTCATTTTCCATTTCTTTGAGAACTGTTTCTTTTTCTTCATCAGTATACACATATCTTACTTTTTTACCTTTGGATAATTGAAAGAGGGGTGGTTGTGCGATATACACATTCCCATTTTCGATTGCAGGCCTCATAAAGCGCCACATAAATGTCAAAATGAGTGTGCGAATGTGTGCACCGTCTATATCTGCATCTGTCATTATGATTATCTTTCCATATCTTAGCTTTTCAACATCGAAATACATTTCTGATTCATCATCTTCGTTATCTAAGGGAGTACGATTGCCTACTCCTGCACCTAATGCTTTAATCATCGTTTGAATTTCTTGATTTTGGAATACACGTGCTTGGTTTTTTAATTGTCTTTCAACATTCAATATTTTACCTCTTAGTGGAAGTATGGCTTGTGTTCTACGATCTCTACCGGTTTTTGCAGAACCTCCTGCTGAATCTCCTTCCACAATGTATATTTCGCATTCACTAGGTATTCTAGACTGACAATCTGCTAATTTTCCTGGTAAACCTCCTCCTTCAAGGACGCCCTTTCTTCTTGTTAACTCCCTGGCTTTTCTTGCAGCTTCCCTGGCTTTGCTAGCTATGGTGGCTTTATCCAGTATAATTTTTGCAATTTTAGGATTTTCTTCCAAAAACTCACTTAACTTTTCGTTCACTACCTTTTCAACTACTCCCTGGACTTCACTTGAAACTAATCTGTCTTTAGTCTGGCTAGAAAATGATGGATCTGGATGTTTTACACTTATTACTGCAGCAATACCTTCTCTGACATCATCTCCTGATAACTTATTTATCTGTTTTAGTAACTTCTTGTTTTTAGCATACCTGTTTAATGTTCCAGTAAGGGCACTACGCAACCCTGAAAGATGAGTCCCCCCATCTCTATTTCTGATTATATTTGTAAAACACAATATTGATTCATTGTATGCATCAGACCATTGTATAGATATCTCGACATGTACTTCACCTACGTCTTCAATGTCTACATTTCCTTGAATGTATACTGGTTCAGCATGTAGTGGACTTCTTCGTTCGTTTAACTGTTTGACGAATTCACTTATGCCACCAGTGTATACATGCTCGTCTTCTCTAAGTTCATCGTCTCGCTCATCCTTGAGGTTGATTTCTAATCCGGCATTCAAAAATGCTCGATGTTGCAATTTTGTATTTAATTCGTCATAGTTAAATTCAGTAATTGTTGAAAAAATGCCCAGATCAGGTTTGAATTCTATTTTTGTCCCTGAATCATCACTATCACCAATAACTTTGATAGGTCCTTCGGGTTCGCCTTTGTTGTAAGTTTGTTCCCAGACTTTTCCATTTCTTTTTATTGTCATTTTTAGCCATTCAGAAACTGCATTTACTGCAGAAACACCTACGCCATGTAATCCACCTGAGACCTTGTAACTCGAATTATCAAACTTTCCCCCTGCATGTAATTTAGTCATAATTACTTCAGCAGCGCTGACACCAAATTCCGAATGTTCTTCAACGGGTATACCTCTTCCAAAATCTTCAACTGAAATCGAACCATCTTTATTGATTAATATTTCAACCCTATCGTTATGGCCTGCAAGGTGCTCATCCACTGAATTGTCCACTACTTCTGTTACGCAGTGATGTAGTGCTGAACCATCATGCGGATCTCCGAGATACATACCTGGTCTTTTTCTAACCGCTTCTAAACCTTCTAGAACCTGTATACTCTCAGCATCATATTCATCATTCATCTTACAAACCTCTTATTAATTTCAGCAATCACGTAGCATTCTGTAATTCCCGAACTTCCTTACATAATACCATGCACCTCCGAGGCTTGTAAAGGCTCCGGTACAGCCCCCTTTAGGGGGCTGAATTATGTGCTTATTTTCGACATTGGGATGTGCAGATATTAGCATTAAGATTCACAATCGCAACAATAATAGTTAAGGCAAATTGGTTAATCGGGGAACTATGCCCCATCCTCTGATATGTGCAGTTGTTGAATCCAATACTGTAGCTAAGATGATAGATGATTCAAAAACATCTTTTAGTGCAGGCGCAGATATGGTGGAAATTAGATTTGATCAACTTTGGTGCAAGAAGGTAGAAACAACCACTGAGGATGAAGAAGGGAATTCTGAAAAAGTAGTTGAAATAACTACTTTGGAGTTTGATGAAGTGAATGTGGAAGAATCAATTGGACAGTTGAAAGAAAAAATAACGGGGCAAGTTGTTTTTACATGCCGTTCAAAAGGTGATGGAGGAAGCTTCCCTGGTAGCGAGGAAGAAAGGACTTCAGTACTTGAGGCAGCCATAAGTAGTGAAGTAAGCTACGTAGATATCGAAATTAATACTGGTAAAAAATTAAGGAAATCCTTGATGAATTTAGCAAATAAGTCTGGTACTAAGGTAGTTGCCTCTCATCATGATTTAGAGAGTACACCATCTAGTGATGAGATAGTCAGTTTTATAGAGAAAAATCAAGACATGGGAGATATAGTCAAAGCATGCTATACAGCAACTTCCAATGACGATGGATTACAAGTTGTTGAAGCATCTTGGGAGTTATCAGAAACTAATTTGAATTACAGTTTGATGGCAACAGGTAATTCAGGTGATTGGTGTAGATTACATGCACCTTTATTGAATCAAAACATAGTATATACGACATTAGATAGTGATTATCACATATCTTCTAGAGGTTTAGTTAATGTTGGAGATTTAAGAGAATCTTGGATAATTTTAGAATATTGATGATTTATTCTCTCGATGTATTTTCCAAAGATGGCATTAAATCAACTCTACCATCATCCATACCCTTTTTCTTATATCGCATATTGATGATGATTGGTATTGCTGCAATTCCCAATAACATCCCACCACAAACCAAACTCACAGTCCAATTCCACAATGAAACTCTTGAATCAACAACAACACTAATGTCTACTGAGATGTTGTTTCCACTTGGTTTTGCATCATTTTCTCTTCCATTGTCCCATGCATCTATCACAAGATAAAAATTGTCATATTTGATTCCATTTCTTTCAGGGCCCCAAATGTCTCCAGTATCTATTTCGTTGTGATCTAGAGCAACTGAGAATTGCTGTTCACTTACTTTTTCATATGCGTGGACATCTCTGAAAGGCATCCAAAAAGTGTATGCATCTACTGTACTTCTCCACTCTGGAGGTATATCTGAAAAAAATTGTCTCCAATCCTGATGCCTTTCACTGTAATCCCATTCATACCGTTCCCAATCGTCTTTAGTCATGAGATATATGTCAACTTCACCTTTACCAAGTACTGTTTCATTATTCACGTTTTGTGCAGTGATGCAGAATGTATATTTTTGTCCAACAGTGAGGTTTAATCGCAATCCTGTTGCAGAATCGTTCTCCAAACTTTGCGTCACACTAAAATCGTCATCTTCTGTAAGCGAACCTAATTTAGGATCTATTTGTGGAGGAGCCATACCTTTGATATCTTCGGAACTTCTGTGGCCCCCATCATATTCTCCATATTCATCTCCATATTCATCATATATTCCGTCACCCCAATACATGTAATTGTACATTGTAATGTTTTGAGCCTCAACACCCCAAACAGGCTCATCTGAAGTAGTTTCACATGTTGTTGCTGCAGAAGCAATACTCCAAGGTGTTAGCCATATTGTGCTTTGAATTCCGATCAATGGTGTAATTAGCAATATTAGCATCATATATGCTGGAGATTTAGATGTAAATCTCAAAGAACTCACCAAACGACTCTACTTCCTTTTCCCGGTTACGGGTCTGACATATCCTGAGTTCTTACTCCTTCTTTCATCTCGGTCTAGAACCTTGGGTTTCGGTGGTGGTGAATGGTGATCCATGCCTAACATCCCACCAGTGTTTTCGGTTGGCTCTACATCATAAGCTTCTGAAGCACCTTCTGCATCTTCTTCTTCACCTTTAGGTTGCCTCATTACAAAATATCCAAGAATAAGGACTGCTATTAATAGAGCAATGAACATTAAACTGCTGCTACCAATATCTGACAATAAGTAACTACTGGGATCTTTCCAATCAAAGCTTTCGAGTGCGTTGTCTTCTCCAGACTTAGATCTAACTTGAATGTCAAAATAAGAAGTAGAGCATACCCCAAACCCATCACATACTTTGAAATTAACTCTTGTATTGCCTGATTGATTCCATGTATAAATCGGATTTGCAGTATATATCCAATCATTTGTCAAATCCAAATCATTAGTAAATTCAGGACCTATTTCTTCTCTTCTGTCATCAAAATCCCACATGTAGATAAGGCCATTTGCATCACAACCAGGTTTGCAGAAAATTAAGTCAACATCCTTATCATTGTCAGAGATTCCATCGCCATCTGCATCTACATTTGGCTCTAGATCTCTCCAAGCTTTCACGTTTAATGTTTCAAAGTCTTCAGCAATCATACTGATGAAGGTCTGTGTTTGTTCTACAGGAGATTCTAGTCCCGTTGGTATGCTTAATGGTATCTCAGGAGGATAATCTACTGTGATAATTTTACTCCATGAGGTTGAATCCCCATTTTCAAAACCATCTTTCACAGTAAGAGTTACCGTGTATGTTCCTGAATTTGTAAATGAGTGCCAAGGACTTGGGTCGTTTGATTTAGGTGTGGCATCTCCAAAGTCCCAAATGTATTCTACAATCCCATTCCAATTTTCTGAAGTTATATCTGTGTCATTCATTCCAAAGAATTGATAATCGGCATCTCTTGTACCTTCAGAATTGAAATGTAAAAGAATTCCAGGGGCAGTGAATATACCTCCTGTTTCGGTAAATGTTTGTGTATATGAATAAAGTGTATCATCTGTTCTTGGTGTAGAACTAGTTACTAATTCACCATCTAACCAAGCCTCCATTATTGTTGCTTGGATTATAGGTTTGGGGTTACTTACTCGCACTAGCAAGGTCCTTTCAACAGAATCTAATCCCCGGCCATCAGTTACTTTTAGTTTAACGGTGTATGCACCCGGTTCTTCAAACATGTGCGTAATTATAGATTGATTTGAAGTGAAATTATCACTAAATGTCCAACTGTAAATAAGATCTGTTTTACTGTCTGGGTCAAAACTTCCTGTGGCGTCAAATAAGTAGTTGTGATTTGCTTCACCATCATTTAGTTGGAAATTGAACTCAAACCCTTCATTGTCTTTGACGTCTATACGAGTTACTGGTGCTTGGTTTCTGACCCATACATTGAATGTTGCAACAGACTGGTTTCCATCATCATCAGTTGCAGTTACAATAACTGTCCAGTTACCTGGCTCTTTCCATGTTGGTATTGGTAATTCAGAAACATCTTCATACACTACTGTCTGGGAATCGCTGAAATCAGAATCTATTGTTATGCCATCTCCATCTAAATTAGTCATTCCAAAAAATTGCCATTCCATACTTTGTAGTTGACCATCATCATCAACAAATACATTCGGCATCTGCAGAGGAGTGAGGGTATCTGTGATGAAATCATCTGAAAAAATCTGCCTTGGAACCCTATTCATCACAATGATATTGATCTCTATAGATGCAGAGTTAGCCCCGTCATTGACTGTTAAATTCAAGAGGTACATTGTTCCGTCAGCATCTCCTTCAATCCATTCATGTAATTGCGAATATCCACCATAACCATCATCACTAGAACCATCACCCCAATCCCATTGATAATGTAAATTTTCTATTGGTACATTATCTGTAGTGCCGTGTGCACTAAATTGAATCATTTGGTTGGTTTGAATAATTAATTCATTTTCTATTATTTGGTTATTGACTCTTATTTCTGGAACTGGGAGGCTGTCATCTGTAATGTTGATATTCCACTCCAATGAATCACTCCATTCTTGACCCTGATCCAAAACTCTTAGTGTAACTCTGAAAGTACCTGTAACTGCATAAGACATACTTGGATTTTTTAGAGAGGATGTTGGAATCACTAAGTTAGGGTACATATCTGCTAGGTTGTCTGAATCAAAATTCCATTCATATGCTGCCGGAGATTCCAAATGTGGCAATACTCCTTCTTGGTCCGTAAGACCCCACCAATCTTCACCATTCCCATCAAAATCAATATCTATCCAGGTTTCTGCATCGTATGTGCTTATGTTTCCAAATGCTACAGGAGCCATATCTGTTAATTGATGATTGCTAGATACGACAGTATCTACTACTATTCCTGCCAAATCTTTTAATCTCATTACAAATGAATATGAATCTGTTTCTGGAGCAGTAAACCATGTTCTATGTGTTGTTTCAGAACCACTTCCACCACCTGCAATAACTCTTGATTCAAGGCTATCTATCATATTGTTTTGACCATCATATACTTCGACAACTATGTCTAGATTTTCTGCATATGCATCAGATTTGACAAAAGTATCTAATTGTACAGTATCTGTGGTTCCATCATTGTCATGATCAGTTAGGTTTGCTATCGGTGCTGGAGAAAGAGAAGGGGGTCCTGTAATCACGTTTGCTTCAATTCCTATTGTTGCTGTGGGATATGAGCTGAATTCATGCGATAACTCTGCAAAGCATGCTTGGTAATCACAATCAGCAGGGGCTGACTCATACCATGTAACTACGTATACTTCATCTGTTGTATTTCCGAAACCAGAGACTAATCCAGTTGCTACACCATTGGAGTTATAATTCAAATCATAAGGTGTCCATGTCCCACTGCTGGAATCTTTTGCAACAATTTTTCCACTAAATTCTGCTTGACCGCCAGTTAATCTAAGGTTTAATTTACCAATGTTAGAATCTGCTAACATACGAAATACTGTCACACCCCAACCTTCTTGTGAATGGCCAGTACTTTGCCATGGTGCTGACCAAGAACTATGTGTATCAACAGGTTGAATTACACACGCTGCAGAACTTCCTCCGCACGAAGGTACCATACTTAGGCTATCTATGCCGTATGGAGCTTGGTCTGAATCAATCGATGCGGCAATTGCAAAGTTAGCAAATATCTCAGTCATTGTAGTTCCAATATTAGATGCACCATTTGGTGCGTTTTGAGCCAGATGTTCTATGCCATTTCCACCCGTCCTTAGATCTGCAACAAGTTGCTGTATGGCTGCAGAACCTCCTAATTGGTCATGTAGGTAGAGCATAAATAGAAATGCTCCACCATAGTCAGAAGTATCCTCTTTTTGAGCCCACCATCTTATTGATACCCCTGGATTACTTGTCCAAGCGTTTGTGTGCCCAATGAGTGTGCTATCCATTCCAAAATTCATGAATGCAGCCATGTCGGCATTTCCTTCATCTATCCAAATAAATTCGTATGGATCTCTGGAATTGTGTAGTAAGTGTTGAAATTCATGAGCAAGAATAACTTTACCAAAAGATCCGCCAGTATCATCTACATCTACGTATATTGCTTCTCTTTGACTTGATATACTCGGATCAAAATAACCACCTATGCTTGCAGGCCCATCAATTGCATAAATTATTATTTCAATTTGACAATTACCGTCTTGGTCTGGCGGTTGTCCGAAATATTGAGTATTAGTCGGGTAGATTAGTCCTTCCCAATCTGAGGAAAAACTGTTTAGAATTGCAGAATTTACTGTTTGACCATTTTGCACCAAAAATGCTGCATTTGCAGTCACCTTTTTTGCAGTCACACTTATGTCGCCATCATCAGTAGGTACAACACCAGTTCCTCCCTGTACCCACTGGCTTGCAGTTGGTGTACAAGGTGTAGGTGCTCTTCCAGATGTAGTTCTCCCATTATCTTCATCTGCAAATGGTAACACCAAATTTGGTCGTCCAGCATCAATCCATTCTTGTTTGAAGAGTCGTGTGGCTGAATAAATAGGATTATCTTGATCATTGTACAAATTCATCTTCCCATGTTCTGCCGGATTAAATTCCGAAAGATCACCAATGACTGTACCTGGCGGATACATTGGGTTTTGCATTGTTTCTGAACTATTATTTTCAGCATTGTTTTCTGTTTCTGACTGTTGAGATTGTTCTGCTGAAACTAAGGGATATAGTAGTGATAACAGCATAATCAGTATCAGTGAATATGTAGTTGTTGATTTTGCAATTCGACTCTTCATCCTGACCACCACACTATTCGCACTATGCGAACCACTTGTAGCCAGTTAAAAGACGTATTTAAGGTACAATGGAGCATGCATCATACATGCCCAAACGTACATTGTCATTGGTATGTGGTTTGATACTGCTATTAATGGCAATCGAAGCATCTATTGTATATGCCGAAAAAAGTAGTTCAGTGCCTGTTTTTGAGGTAGATGCTGTTGACGAGATATACCATAGTAATGATTCATGGACACAAGGTTTTGCGATATACAATGGTTCATTATTTGAAAGTACAGGAAATTATGGAAATTCAAGTTTGAAAGAATTAGATATGGAGACTGGAGAGGAACTGAGGAAATTGACTCTAAATAACTCATATTTTGCTGAAGGAATTGCAATAGTTAATGATAAATTGATATTATTAACTTGGAGAGAAAACATTGCATTCGTTGTTGATTTAAATACATTTGAAATAATTTCAAATTATTCATACCAAGGAGAAGGTTGGGGGATTTGCTATGATGGTACTCACCTAGTAATGTCAGATGGATCGAATGAATTGTACTTTAGAGACCCATCCACATTTGAGATAAATAATACTCTGAATGTAACTATCTCTGGGGAAAACTTTGATGGTTCAATAAATGAATTAGAGTGTGTAAATAATACCATTTATGCAAATGTGTGGTACAAAAATGAAATTATCAGTATCGATTCAGGCAGCGGAAATATTACTTCAATAATTGAAGTTAATGGATTAGACTCGCAAAACAAAACTACTTACCATGAAATTTTAAATGGAATTGCATATGATGAAAATAGCAATACATTCCTTATTACTGGGAAAAATTGGCCTTCAATTTACCGTGTAAAATTTGTAGAAACACATGATTTGGAAATAAATGAAGGCGAAATTGTGCTAGATGATGTGGTTGAACCATCCATGATGATGCCTACTTTGGTAATTCTATTTGCAGTGATAGTTTGGGCTTTAGACATAAAATTAAGGCGCAAAGTAAAGGAAGAAGTCGATAAACCAGATACAATAGGAGAGGTAGGATGACGGATTCAGAATCGATTAGAGAGGAGAAATTGAAAAACCTCCGTTCTAGAGTTAGGTCACAAATTGATTCCGATCAAGAACAAGTTCGAGCTACTTCTAATCATAAGAAATCATCAGGTTTACTTGAACGTTCAAAAAAAATCGATAAGTCGAATTATAGGAGAATCTCGACAAAAATATCTACAAGACTCGATGAGAAGGGGGATGATGAAACTATTCGAATGATTGGTGCTTGGTTTATTGCCATAGGTTCATTATTGGTTTGCTAGGTGGAGCGTTAATATTGACTGGAAACCCTACAGATTTAGTTCAAAGCACCTCATCTCTTTTTGTGATTGATGAAAATGTGAATGTTTCAGGAGAAGTGTTATTGAGTGAGATAGGGACCACGGTAGATGGAGTGAGTATAAAGTTACTTGATTATGAAACCAGGGATTTAATAAAAGAAACCAGTTCAAACGGAGAAGGTATATTTTTGTTGGAAAATATTGAGCAAGAGAAATACATTTTACAAGCCACTAAGGAAAATTACACAACTTTAGAGAGGGTTATAATTCCAGATGAAGCAGATCGACTTGTTCTTACTATGTCAAAAGGAGACGGGGTAACACAAGATCCAAATTCAGTTATAGAGAGTAATTTATCAAGCGCTGTTGCATTAAGTACAGCAATTGGAATAATTACTATACTAATGGCCTTGGTAGGAATTCATGCTTTTTTTGAAGCAAAAAGAGCAAAGAAATATCGTCGAACCATGTATTTAGCAGGTATTTCGATGCTTAGTCGTGGATTGATTGTTGTTGGACCCGCAATAACATTGGCCGGTATGGGATTAATTATGATTTCAAAAAGACAATTTGAGGATGTGGAATCAATAGAACAAGATTATGATGATAGTGATGATATATTCGATATTGTCACTGTTGACACAGCCTGAGTGGGGGTTGTGCATGTATCTTGTTACGGTGGAAGGCGGAGATGGTTCTGGCAAAGGAGAGGCTGTTAGAATCTTGAAAGAAATAGCCACAAAAGAGTTTTCATTCACAGCAGTTCATTTGACTCATGAACCAAGAAGGCATTCAAAGCTTGGAAGTTTAGCAATGCAGGCAGTAAAAGACGGAGATCATACCCCTATGGAGGAAGCAGCTCTATTTGCGGCAGATAGAATCGATCATTCTAGAACCTGGATTGAACCTAGGCTTACTGAAGGTGGTTTGGTAATTAGTGACAGAAATATTCATTCTTCACTTGTTTATCAAGGAATAATTGGAGATATTGGCCTTAATAGAATTGCTCAAATGAATTCTGCAGCTTTAGTACCAGATCTTGTATTTTGGATTGATTGCGACCCTAAACGTGCCATGGATCGGATAAAAAAATCAACATTGAGATCAATTTCACTTGATAAAAGCGAATATTTTGAGACTTATGAAATACAGGAAAAAATAAGGTCGGGTTTCCAAAAAATACTTGGTTCAGGAAGTGTGTGTCCAAAACCATTCGATATTTGCATAATTGCTGGACCAATAGCCAACGAAGGTTCAAAAGACGCATTAGAAAAAGAATTAAGGGATGAATTCCGTAGGTTTATTCATAAAAGAAATACTCCAAATAATGTAATTCCTGATGAAGTGGATATTCGAATACTTCTGAGATTGATCAAAGGTTTACACCTACAGCAAAAATTACCAGGTTTACCTGATGAAGATGAATCTATACTTGAAGGGTGGCTTTCTGAAAAATCTCCAGCTGAATGGATAACTCTCGCAGAAAAAACCTGGTCTGAAGAAAAACAAAAGGGTTCTGATGTTGCATCTCACCCATTTACAGATTCTACAATGGCAATATTGGGTACATTGTCCTTAATCGGTGTATCCGATGTGAGAAGGATAAGACGTAAATTGGGTCCAGTAAGGTTTGTGACAGAAAGACATACACAAAGGCAATTGTCGTGGTTAGACAAAATAAATTGGGTGAGGAGGCATATGATGCACGTACCATTTAGTGAAGGTGCTTGCTACAAGATGAGGAGTAGTTGGTTAGGTCTTGGTAGGCTGATGATGGTAATATGGCCAATAAGAAATGAAATGGAGTCATGGAGAAAATCTAATCCAAATTCAGATTGGAACAGCGCTCTTCAGGAAATTTTCGGAGCAATGGATGACAAAACAGTCAACTTGAAATTCAATCAAATAATAAATCGTTTAAGCGCACTTACCTCTGGAAAATCTGGTAAGAATACCCCCACTGATACAGATGAACTAATACAGTGGTGGAATACGAATTAGTGATTAATTACTAACATCGGGTGATAACTCGGATTCTGAAACATCTTCTTGTGTTAATTTCGCACCAAATGGAAGTAATACCTTACTTGCATTTCCCTCAAAATATTTCGGCCTTGCTGAAATTGAAGCACTAAAGAATAATCCTATAAAAAACCCGAAAGGAATGCCTGTTATTAGCCTCATAATTGCATTTGATTCATAATTAGTGATTGCTTGTATACCACCATCTAATCCCATAGGTATTATCGAGATTCCAGCAAACAGCCAAACTGCTATAGAACGCTTTCCACGTAAGTATATACTCTCATATAACTGACTAGGATAGGTTGAAATTATACTATCCGTAATTGTCCACCTGTTGAGACCTTTTCTATTCCAGATTATACTCCCCAAAAAGAATCCAAGAAATATACCCACATCTCGAACACAAACAGGCATTTGATTCCCATTTAAGTCCCATGTTCTATCATGTTTTTGATGACAATTTAGATCTCCAAAACCATAGATAAACGCAGCATAAAGGTTTAACTCACTCCAAACAAATTTTCCTCCATGATCCTCTTGATTATGGCCTACAGTTTTTCCATCCTTGGTTTGTATGTTTCCCCAACTATCTTCATTCATGTAATCAATATAGTTCGCACGCCCAGATAGTTCAGGTACTGAATCAGTCGGTAATGTGTATGGAACAATAAAAAAAGAAAACAGGAAAAAACCTGAAATACCCATCAACCAGTAACTTATTTTTAATTCTCTTTTCCTGTCAGTAAGCCCATTTTCACGGAAATTGAGGTCTTCCATATACTATCAAATAGACTGGTGTGTTTTTGATATTAGAATGTATCCAATGTCATACGCGGTAATACCTATACCACACCTGAGTTGGAAAAATGGACACGAAAATGAGAAAGATTGGTTTTTTCGAAGCTGCAGGTGGAGCAATTTTCTTGTCGGTTTTTACATTTGTTTTGTCCTTCATAGTTCATCTTTATGCAACAGCATTCGATCCGTTGGAAATACTAAATGGAATTCGAATTTCTGCGGCAATTTCATCTGTGGTATTTATCGGAGGAACATTCATTTTTTGGTTGAGGGGTGGAAGGAGTAATACCTCCGTAGATTTTGCTGAAAGATTGGAGTTAGTTAGAAGCGTATTATCTCCTATAGAAAAGAAGGCTGAAAAGATGTTTTGGTCAGCTGAAAGGAGGTGGAATTGTAATACACATATTAGATTAGAAGGAGTTTCAATAAAGGTTGATTTACATGATTTAGATGTCCCAACAAGTATTTCGGTTGTTGAAGTTTTAATTGCAGTTAAGGATAAAATTGGGCGCTTAAAAGTTGTAACTGGAAGGGGTCTTCATTCAGATGGAAAACCAAAGATTAGACCGGCAGTGATTAAGTTACTTCAGGAGAAACAAGAAGAGCATGATTGGGATATAAAATTGGGAACAGGCAGTATAAGTCTTAGACCAATAGGACCAAGGAAATCACGTAAGGAAATTATTTTGAAAACATTACTTTATGGAGTTCCATTAGCTATCGTAGGAGGATTAGCATTCTGGGAATTATCTAATGGTTCACAACTTGGTGCTGCGATAGGAATTTTTTCAGGTTTGTTCCTTGCAGGAGTTCTTTCTTCAAATTAGGAACCTAATCTTGAAACGCTAGTTTGCTTTGCGGGGTACATGCCCCAAAAGAGCAAATCACTTCTAGCTGTATTATTGATGATATTTTCTGCTTTAGCAGGATGTCTTGAAACAACAGGCACTGTAGATCAAATAACAGACAGTACGGGGGATGGAGATGGAAATCAGACAACTAACCATACAAATGATGGAAATACAACTGATGACGTAGATGATAATGTTACTATTGATTGCCCAGCAATCTATGATATCTATGAATGCATTGATACAGACGGTTGTCAATATGTAGAGGAATTTGATGAAGATGGTAACGCCATAACTGGCTATTGTGTGTCAGACACTAATGATACAAATGATGGAAATACAACTGATAATGTAGGCGATAACAATACTTCGGATAACTCAACGGCAGTAGATAGTGATGGAGACGGAATACCAGACAATTTGGAGTTAACACAGTACGGCACAGACCCTTATGATGCAGATACGGATGGCGATGGATTCTCAGATGGCTTTGAAATAATAAATGGGCTAAATCCATTGGTCGAGAATGTAGTTTGGGTAGATACTGATAATGACGGAATGGAAGATATTTGGGAAGAAGATTATGGACTAAATTCCTCGAATTCATCTGATGCATCTTTAGATGGGGACATTGATGGCTTAACAAACCTCGAAGAATATCTAAATGGTACAGATCCAACAAATTGGGATACAGATAATGATGGTTTACCCGATGGTTATGAAGTTGTTCATGGTTTTAACCCGCTAAATAGCGGGGATGCAAATGCAGACCCTGATGGTGATGGCTTAACGAACTTGGAAGAATTTAATGGTGAAAGCAATCCATGGAATGCAGATACAGACGGAGATGGGGTAAATGATGCAAATGATCCATTCCCATCAGATCCAAATGATGGAGATTGGGATCAAGACGGAATGTCTGATATTTGGGAATATAATAATGGTCTAAATAACTCAGATGCATATGACTCTTACTTAGATGGTGACAATGATGCCTTAACCAACCTTCAAGAATACCTAAACGGCACAAATCCGAATTCTAATGATACAGATAATGATGGTTTACCTGATCCCTATGAAGTGGCTTTGGGTTTTGACCCGCTAAATAGCGGGGATGCAAATGCAGACCCTGATGGTGATGGCTTAATGAACTTGGAAGAGTTCAACCATCCTCACAGCCCTGAAAGAAATCCTCACTTAGTTGGTTCATTTCCTGTAAATTGGACATTATGTCTAGATTATGGGATTCAAAATCCCTCCACTGCCTGTGGTGGTACAAATCCACATGATGCAGACACGGATGGAGACGGAAAGGTGGATTCAAATGATCCATTCCCATTAGATCCTAATCAGGGAGAATTTACCGATATGGATGGTGATGGCATATTAGATGCTCAAGACTCCTTCCCAGTAGATCCAACAGAATGGTTTGATTCGGATGGCGATGGTATTGGGAACAATGCAGATCCTTCCCCGTGGTTACCCTCAAATGGAAATGGTTCTTTTGATATGAACTACACTATGGTCGGTTTTGTTCAAGGACACAATTTGTATTGGCTGGGAAGTACATATCACGCTTATTACTACTCTTCAACTCCAGATCAAATATGGAATGACGGCGAGAGGGCGAGTGTCTTCAGTATTACAGATATGCCCAATGTAAATGCAACACTTTCATTATTGGGTATGAGTGTGGACAATCTAAGTGTTCAATCAAGACCACTTCACCTAGGTAATGACACTCGCTATATAGATTGGGATTATGATGGTTCAACAGGAATTGAATGGAGAATATTGAGAGGTAATTTAAGTGTACTTTACTTAGATGATATGCCTTTGTTTGCAATAAATGTTACTTTACACATGTATTTGGATTATTCTGGTTTGATGTCAGGGGGAGATGTTACAATGCAGGGCAGTTCTGATTCAGGTGCCTTAATTAACATGGCAGGCACTTCTTTCCACGATTTACTCTATCGAGCATTTTTGAATGATTTTAGTAATGGTACAATAAATTACTCATTCAATTCTCAAGATGCTATAATTTC
>CAYSJV010000033.1:0-17772 GCA_964431435.1 uncultured Candidatus Poseidoniales archaeon | reverse complement strand
TTGAAGGTTTTCAGGTAAATATGGAACTTTGTGACAAGGCAGATGATGGCTGGATATTTTTGCACTGTTTACCTGCACACCGTGGTGATGAAGTTACTGATGAAGTAATTGATTCAGAAAATAGTTTGGTATTTGATCAAGCAGAAAATAGGATGTGGTCTCAAATGTCAATATTAACTTACTTAATAGATAACCAAGCATGGGACACCTATTCCGAAATGATGGAAATCAGATAATCAAGCGCTCATATAATGCGCTAAGAAGAAAACCGAGTAACCCCAATGACATCCCGATTTTCATTTGTTTTTGAGATTTTGTATCATCACCAATGTTCAAAGGAATATTCAATTTCAACAATACTATCATGGCTGGCAGCTGAAAAATAATACTTGAAAGAAGCAGTAATTTTGTGTAATATGGAATTGCGAGCAATATAATTGCAGCTAGGCATAAGAACCAAGATATGATTCTAGATGATCTCTTCGAGATTATCATTGGGAGTGTTTTTCTTTCCTTATCTCCATCTATGTCTTCAATATCTTTAACAATCTCTCTTGCAAGGTTTACTAGAAAAGCAACAGAACCCACATACCAGATTAAATTATTATCTATAGAATCAAGTGCTGCTGCTCCAAAAATTATCACTAATCCTACCATGAGACTTATTGATAAATTCCCTATTAAAGCGATATTTTTGGTTTTTAGCCCAAGTTCATATGTTAGCATAAGTAAGAATGCAACGCACCATATTACCGATACTGGAAGCCAATTACCACCTTCTGAATTCACAAGTATATATGTTCCTAAAAGAGTTAATGATAATGAGATAATTGCACTTGAAAGTACGACAATTTTGGCAGTGCTAATTTTGATTTCACCTGAAGGTAACGGCCTTAGGGGGTGGTTAATTTTGTCAATCTCATAGTCAATTATGTCATTAAGTATATTTCCAAATATTATGAAGAAACCCACAGCCAAAGTTTGCAGAATTACGATTTGTGCGATAGTGACACTCCATTCGCCACTATATGCGATATATGCTCCTACAG
This sequence comes from uncultured Candidatus Poseidoniales archaeon, assembly GCA_964431435.1. Classification (GTDB taxonomy): domain Archaea; phylum Thermoplasmatota; class Poseidoniia; order Poseidoniales; family Poseidoniaceae; genus CAYSJV01. Next base: position 16,723 of record CAYSJV010000033.1, on the reverse strand, counting down.
GTGCAGTCAAACTCCCAAAAAGCACATTATACGGGCGAGTCAATTTAATGAGGGATTTATATCTGAATCCACTCACTCTTGCGTCCTTCATTAGTAGGCGCAGATGTTTTGAGATAATGTTCTTTGTTCAGATTTAATTTCAATTTCCTTCTTTCTGTGTGAATTTGAAAGATCCCATATGCATACCCTGCATCTGGAACCATCTCCTACACTATTGTTGTAAAAACCTACTTTTTCAAACCGCTTATCTTTTGCAAGTATGTTTCCCAGTTGATTAATGGATGCACCCCACCGATATCTTCTATTTATGTAGTCTAGGATTTGGCTTGTATTTGCTTCTCCATTATCTTCGAGGAAGTTGTAAATTGCTTTCCTTAATCGCTTTGTTCTACTCATTTGACCACCCATTTGCCGCCAATGCCTTCGATTTCTTCACTCTCTCTAGGATGTGTTTCCACGAATGGTCAGATTGAATTCTATCATTTTCAATCAGATCACCAGGTTTATGCCACATTGCCCAGTTTCCATTATCTTCTTCGTTAATTATACCATTTCTTTCACTTGATAGTTTGTTATGTTTTTTAGGTGCACTAACATCTCTTGTATCTGAAATACATGTTAATCGATTAAATGCAACATTTCCTAATCCATTTCCCTTTTTTGTTCCGTTCATGTATGGTATTACACCCCATTCCCATATTAAGGGAAGATAGGGGGGTATTGTGAATCTGAAAATGATTGTGAAAGTGTTCCGCTTTTCATAAATAGGTGTCACTTGAGCAAAGTACGTTGCAGGTGTGGTGTAGTTCGGCCCATCATGTTGGCCTCTCGAGCCATCGACCCGGGTTCAAATCCCGGCACTTGCATTTTCTTTTGATAAAGAAATCATTAGGTTAAGCAAAAAATCCCAAAAAGGACTCACAGTTGAAATTTGAACACACTCGTCTGGTGAATGGGGATTTTTTATTGTAGGTCCAAAACTTAGCATATCCATCCCCTCAACTTTTTCGCCAATTACTCCACATTCTAATCCCGCGTGAATAGCTGAAATCAATGGATAATTACCATACATGCCTAGGTATACTTCTTTTGCCATCTTTAGGATATTTGAGTCCATATCTGGCTTCCAACCAGGATAGGGCATATCGTGGGTACAGGTTGCACCAGATAGAATAGACATCTGCTTAATTGAATCCCTGACGTCATCCAGACTACCTTTCAATGAGGATCTGGTTGAGCAATGTATCATGAATTCAACATCAGTGTTTGTTTTTATGCTAGCAATATTATTGGAAGTCTCGACTAAGCCAGGAACATCGTGTGACATTTTCATGACACCATGTGGTAATATGTTCAATAATCCAATTATTTTTGATTCAGTCTCCTTATTTAGTACATGGCTTACACCTTCAACTTCAATTAGTTTTATTTCAAATCCATCTTCTATTGAACCATATTCTTTTGAAAAAACATCATGCATTTTTTGAATTTTATCATCCAGGATTTTCTTAATATTTTGATCGAAATATATTGTGGCAAATGCTTCTCTTGGTATAGCATTATGCATGTCTCCCCCCTCTATAGAAGATATCCTCAAATCCTCATTTGTCAATTTTCTAAGTATTCTCGCCAACAATTTTATTGCATTAGCACGCTCTTCATGAATATCAACTCCCGAATGCCCACCTCGTAAACCAGTCACAGATAATTTGTAAGTTGACTTTTCACCATCAACCTCCTCACGCTCAATTGGTAGGATGATATCATTTCCTCCACCCCCCGCGCAACCTACATAGAATTCCTCCCAGTCTTCCGAATCTAGGTTTAGCAATATTCTCCCGTCAAGTAAATCACCCTCCAATCCAAATGCTCCAGTTAATCCAGTTTCTTCGTCAACAGTTAGTAATAGTTCAATTGGTGGTAATGATACACTTTCAGGTTGGTCAATCAGTGCTAGTCCTGCAGCTACACCGATTCCATTGTCAGATCCAAGGGTTGTACCATCTGCAGTAATCCAATCACCCTCACGAATCATTACAATAGGGTCTTGAAAGAAATCATGAACTTTGTTTGAGTTTTTTTCGCATACCATATCTACATGCGATTGAATTACGATAGTTGGAGCATTCTCTCCTCCATTCGTACCACTTCTTCTAATTACCAAATTACCAACTTTGTCCTGCTTGTATTCAAGTTCTCTCTCCTCTGCAAACTTCTTCAAAAATGCAAGTATTTTTTCTTCATGTTTTGAGGGCCTAGGTATCTCACAAATCTGTTGAAATATGTCCCATAACCTTCTTGGCTCCAACCCGTCTATCGCATTACTCACTATCGCACCCACCCGTTGCAAATAATATACTGAATAATAATTGCCTATTGAAAGGACTTACTTACTAAATTATAGATAAGTGACTTTTCGCATCGCTTAGTAGGGATTTGAGTATGGAATCAGATGGGGGACTTGATTTGTATAATCCTTCGGATGAACATCGAATGCTGCGCGAGATGGTTCGGGATTTTGTAGTTGAAAAAGTAGAGCCTCAAGCGCTGGAACACGATAGGAATGAGACATTTAATATCGAATTATTCAGAGAATTAGGCGATCTTGGTCTCTTGGGTATAACTGCATCAGTCGAGCATGGTGGATCTGGTTTGGATGCAACATCTGCGGTAATTGTTCACGAGGAATTGGCAGCATCTGATCCTGGATTTTGTTTGGCATACCTCTCTCACTCCATGCTTTTTGTTAATAATTTGTCAGTAAATGGTTCTGATGAACAAAAGGCTCGTCTTCTTCCAGATTTTTGTGACGGGACAAAAATAGGTTGCATGGGTATGTCTGAGCCAGATTACGGTACTGATGCATTGGGAATGAAAACATCAGCAGTAAAAATGGATGATGGAAGTTGGAAAATAAATGGGAGAAAAATGTGGATTACAAATGGTGCAATCGATGATGTGGGCACCCCTGCAGATTGTGTACTTGTTTATGCAAAAACAGGTGAAAGGGAAGATGGTAAATCTGAAATTTCCACATTCCTCGTTGAAAAAGGAATGGCTGGTTACAGCGTAGGACAAAAAATATCTGATAAAACAGGTGTTAGAGCATCAAGTACTGCCGAACTTGTATTTGACGATTGTATAGTTCCGGCTGAATCATTAGTTGGTAATGTCGGAGAATCAATTAAGCATATGATGAGGAATCTCGAACTAGAACGGTTAACGCTTGCTGCAATGAGTTTAGGAATAGCTAAGAGATCTTTGAGTGAAATGAATCGTTATGCATCGGAGAGGATTGCTTTTGGTAAAGCAATAAGGGACTTTGGACAAATTCAGCGCTATATAGGTGAGAGTTATGCAGAATATATGGCTATGAAATCATATATTTACAACACTGCAAGAAATATGTCATTAGATAAAGCAGGCCATAGGCTGGATTCTGATGGTGTGAAATTGTTTTCTTCAACTACAGCAAAGAATATTGCAGATAGGGCTATGCAAGTTATGGGTGGATATGGATATGTTGGTGAATATGTTGTTGAAAGACTTTGGAGAGATTCTAAATTATTGGAAATTGGCGGTGGGACCTTAGAAAGCCACCAGAAAAATATAACAAAAGATTTAGCTAAAAATGGAACACATATACTTGAGTAATGAAAATTGCATTTTATTACATTAAAAGCACTTTACTCAATAATTCTCACACAATGTTTATCACACCTGCGTCGCCCCTAAATTCGTTTTTCCACTAAGTGGGAGGGGATTGGGATGCAGGAAAATAGTAAATTGTATAGTGAAATAATTGAGTATGACACAACGACAGGTGAAAAAATTGTAAAGGTTGAATTTGATGTAAAGAGAGCATTGCAGCAATCAAGTTCACCAAATACATGGGCACATGAAGTTGTGAAAAGCATGTTTGAAGAAGAGGTACGTAATCCTACGGATTTGCAGAATTTAGCAACAAGTATTGTTGAGAAAGCTTCAAACAAAAATAGCACATCTATTGCAAATAGAATACCCGTTGATGAAGACAGGTATCAAAAAATGAAAGCAAATAATAAATCAAATTTCAACAAGTTAAGGAATAGAACAGATTCGTTGCCAATAAGACGCGTCAAAAAAAATCAGAACATGGAAAGTGCAGATTGCCTAAAAGTCACATTTGATTAGGTTTGATTAAGTAATTGTTCTGCGATTTTTATCTCCATCTAGTGCCATACCGTTAAAACTTATAGAAACTCTGATATCACAAGTTGTAGTATTGTTTAATCTATCACAGATGTTAACACCATTTTCTTCTAGAACAAGAACTTCATCACCATTCCAATATCCGTCTGATTCAGCGTCAACTGCGAAACACTCGCTTGCAGAATTACAGTTTAGAGTGGATTCGACCGCAAAACAATCACTTGTGATTTTATTATCACAAATATAGGTCATGTTTTCATTATAGAGAGTAATAGTCAATAAATCCCATGACAAATCATCTGCTGTTCTTTTAGAATAACCTGAACCACTAGTTAATTGGAGATCTACGAATTCTAATCTTACTAGGTGATCCTCAGTTCCATTACTTATTTCACCAGTTGCATCTACCATATTCCACACATTGTGTTCACCTACATTCCATGTTGGTTGGTTTTGTTTTTTTGCTATTTTTTCCACCACTTCAAATAATGTTGGGGCAAGAACTAATACTGCAGCGATTATTACAACCACCACTCCCACATTAATCGCAATCTGCCTCACTTTTTTGTCAACCATTTTTTGAATTTCATCAGCAGTTTCTGGCGAAATAGGTCGATCATCCTCCACTTCAAATGAAGGATCATAGTGTGAGTCAAAGTCAGGTTGCATTGAACCTGTGATGTTCCAATGTTAAATTATACTTATGCTAATCCTTATGATTCTGCCTGATTGCAAAGGTACATACTGAAAGCACCAAACTCATGGGCCTATCTATGCAGGAACTTAGAACAATCTTACTTGAATCTATGAAATTAAAGAATTTACCACGTTCAGGGTGGGTGCAAAATGATATAATTGATTGCGAATCAGTTGCTGCACATTCTTGGGGAGTGGCGTGGTTAGCTACAGTTTTATGTCCACCCGAACTCGATATCGGGACCATTACTCAAATGGCAATATTACATGATCTTGCAGAAGTAAGAGTGGGAGATATCACACCTACAGACAATGTTAGCAAGAATGAAAAATACAATCTTGAATATTCTGCGATGGCAGATATTCTCGGCCAAATACCGCGTGGTGAGCATTTGCTTGCATTATGGTTGGAATATGAGCAGCAACAAACTCCAGAATCAATCTTTGTAAAATCCTGTGATAAATTAGATATGGCATTGCAGGCCCAATATTACATGCTAGAGAACGGTAAAAACTTGAATGAATTTTTGGATTCAGCACTCAGTGTGATAGATGATGAAACTCAGCGTAATTTAGCAGATGCTAATCGATATTAGTATTAACTGGCCTATACTCGGAATAAACAGAGCCCCGTAGTGTAGTGGTCCATCATTTTGGCCTTTGGAGCCAGAGACCCTGGTTCAAATCCGGGCGGGGCTATCTGAAAACTCTATTATATGGTCCATTTTGGGCCTATCTGAGGAATCATGGAAATTAAGGAAATTGCAGTAATTGGTGCTGGGCAAATGGGAAATGGGATTTGTCAAGTTGCGGCTATGTCAGGTTACCAAGTAACAATGATTGATATTAACACTGATTATTTAGAAATGGGTATGGCTACAATCAAAAAAAGCCTCGAAAAACTTGTAACAAAAGAAAGGATTTCATCTGATGATGCCGATTTGGCGCTGTCAAAGATAGAGACATCAACTGAGAAAACTGCATGCGCAAATGCTGACCTAATTATTGAGGCAATTCCAGAGATACCGGAATTAAAATTTAGTACGTTTTCAGAATTATCAAAAATATGTAAACAAGATGCTATTTTAGCTAGTAACACAAGCAGTATCAGTATTGATGAAATAGCAAATTGTTGTGACAATCCAGAATCAGTTATTGGCATGCATTTCATGAATCCCGTACCTATTATGAAATTAGTAGAAGTAATCAACGGATCCAAAACTTCGGCCGAAGTCACTTCAGCTGTTATTACAGCAGCAGAAAGTATGGGCAAGATAGCTTTGTGCGTCAATGATTCACCGGGTTTCATCTCAAATAGGATACTTTGTCCAATGATTAATGAAGCTATAATTTGTCTAGACGAAGGTGTTGCAGAACCCGAGGCAATTGATGGGATTATGAAGTTAGGAATGAATCACCCCATTGGACCTTTGGCTCTAGCAGATTTAATCGGACTTGATACAGTATTACATATCATGAATGTACTATATTTGGGATTAGATGATGAAAAATACAAACCAGCTACTCTTCTAGAAAATATGGTCTCTGATGGCAAACTCGGAAGAAAATCCGGTGAAGGATTCTATCAGTACTAAAATCACACTATTTTGATGTAAATGATGGTATTGTTGATAAGAAGGTGAACTTTGGTACTCATGAATGATATGATGTCAAGGGATCTTAACCAGACAGATAATCAGATTCCTAGTGCAGTGGCTAACTCTCAATTTGATAACTCAATTTTATTCGAGACTGAACCTAATATCACACCTCCAATATATCCGGTGCAAACAGTATTCCCTCCACCCAGTTCATCACCACCTCCACCACCATCCGGACCACCACCTGATCCACCTCCAGGTCCAACAACCAAATGGTATTGGGATCTACTCGGTAGGATAATTGTACTTGGGATAGTTGGTTTTTCGCTATTATACTATCAATTCGAATCTCTAATCATTGTCATATTTGTGTTTATTGTTGTAGTTCCAATGGAGAAGTTTTTTCCAAGACACAAGGATCAAAAAGTCCGTAGGCCAAAGTGGAAACTCGATATAGCCTATGCTCTATCTCAACCATTTCTAAATATATTTGGAGTGATTTTTGCAGTACTGATTAGTTTTTTCTCATTCACTTGGGCACTGGGACTTATCGTTCGCTATTTTGGAGTTGTTGAGATGATACCTGGCTATGCTCAACCAATTGTAGCATTCATTCTCTTCGATTTCTTTGGATATTGGGCACACCGTTGGTACCATGAAGTTCCTGAACTCTGGCGTTTTCATTCCATACATCATTCACCAGAACATATGGACTGGATAAGTGGATTCAGAATCCATCCAATGGATTTCGCCTTGATTGGACCGGGATTCTTCTTTTTGATATTTGCAGGGTTTAGCCCCGAAACCACAGGTGTTCTTGCCGCACTTCAAATTATCACGGGTCTTTTCCTACATGCAAATGTGAAATGGAAATTGCGCCCACTGCATCGCTTAATTCAAACCCCTGAGTTTCATCATTGGCATCACGCTAATGTGAAAGAAGCACATTGCTCAAATTACGCGGGTTTTCTGCCATTTTGGGATATCCTATTTGGAACATATTACATGCCATCTGACAAACGTCCAGAGAAATATGGTGTTGATGAGAATATTCCTGATGGTATGCTTTCTCAGTTAAGATATCCAGTTCGTGACTGGCAGAATCCGCTAAGGTTCATCATCCATCCATTCCGTACTATTGGTTCTTGGTGGAGGTATTCTAAGCAAGTTTTGAAGGGAGTATTGAGATCAACGTTTAGAAAGCAAGGCTTTCGCCCACCTAGCAATTAATCTAACCCATAGCCCAACTCTTCCCTGTTGGATAAGACTAATGTTTCATTGAATTAGTGCCAAGAAACCTTTTGGTCAGTCGGCATTGCCCTTCATCTGTGCCAGAACATAATCTATTGGAAAAAAACCCTTTCTTTGCGCACGAAGTAATTAGAGCTGGACAAAAAGAAATGCTCGAGGAATCAAGGAATACTTTAGCAAATAATGGACATCACCTAGCAGCAGCACCGACTGGAATTGGGAAAACAGCTGCCGCACTAGCTGCTGCATTAGATGCTCGATCGAATTCAGTGAATAAAAAAATATTTTTTTTGACGGGAAGACAATCACAACACAAAATAGTAATTGAAACACTTAGGACCATCAATAACTCTCTTGGAACTCAGAAAATAAGTTGTGTTGATTTGATTGGTAGACATTCTATGTGTTTAGAATTAGATACATTCACAGGGAAATGTAATTGTGAACCAGGGTTGCCAGGCAATTTAAAAAAAATGGCATATGATGAATTAGCAGGAATCATTCTTGAAGAACCATTACACGTAGATGAAATTATAGAAAAGGCAAGAGATAGAACGCTTTGTCCATGGACGGTTTTACGAAATACAGCAAAGGAAGCAGATATAATCGTATGTGATTATAATCATCTATTCATAGATAATGTGAGGGAAAGCTCACTTCCAGCTTTAGGTATAAGTTTAGAAGACATCATCATCATTGTTGATGAGGCCCACAATTTACCCAGTAGGATAAGGACTGGATTAGAGCGAAGATTGACAACTAAAATTCTTCAATATGCAAGGTTTGAACTTGAAGAATTCATTGATGAAAAAGGGAACAATTACCAAGAATCATGGAGGTGGGCGATGAATACATTCAAAAAATTCGAACAAATAATGATTAACAAGTTTGATGAGTGGAGAGGTAGAATAGACAAGGGTAAAAAAGAAGTTAAGATTAGTGTTACAGAATTTCTGAAAGCAACTTTGGATGGCTTGATTTCAAATGAATTAGATGATTCACCAGAATCAGCACTTTCAAGACTGTCAATGATGCTTAGCAATGTCACAGTTAAACCTGATGACTCGATAAACTCAACTGATAGAGAACTTAGTTGCTGGAGAATATCTGCATTATTTGAAACACTACTTAGGTTTCAAAAAAAGAAGGGATTGGTTCTTGTATTCAATAATGAGCATATTGGGAGATTGTCATGTCACTTACTTGATCCCAGCATCGTCTCGACACCAATCTTTTCTAAATCGGCAGGTTCTGTTCTCATGTCAGGAACCCTTTATCCTCCAAAAATGTACTCAGATATTCTGGGATTGTCGACACTTAAAAATGTGACATACAGGGAATATTCATCTCCATTTGAGCGTCACAATAAACCTATTTCAATCTCGACAAATGTCACTACTAAGTTTAAGCAAAGAGGCCCTGAAAATACAAAAAAAATACGTGAACACATATATGCAGCTGCAAAAGAAACTCCAGGTCACCTTGCTGTATTTGCTCCAAGTTACCAGCAACTGGAGGAATATATTGGCGATGAAGGCTGGCCTAACAGAATTGTAATAAAAGAATCTTCAAAGTGGAAAAAATCACAAGTTGATCAGATAATACCTGATCTCGAGAAATATCGTAGAAGTGGGCAGAAAGTACTACTTGCAGGCGTATTTGGAGGGAAGCTTTCCGAAGGTATAGATTACAGCAACAATATACTTGACACAGTAGTTTGTATTGGTATTCCCCTTGCCCCGCCAAGTGTATATTCAGATGCTTTAAGGGATTTTTTAGAAATAAAGTTTGGTAGAGATAAGGGTTGGTTATATGGTTCAATACAACCTGCAATAAATTCAGTAATTCAAGCAATGGGACGTCCAATTAGGTCTAGCACTGATAGGGCATTCATAGTCCTATTAGATAACAGGCATATTGATCAAAATTATAGGAAGTGCCATCCGTCAGAATTTAATCCATTAATTTGCCTTGATAGCGAAATTACTCGAAAGTATCTCCAGAGGTTTTTTGCTAGAACCAGTTAGTCTGGCTAACTCTTAGATAAGCATAAAATCTTCAAATTAGATTGCGAATCATCCTCTGCTAAATTGCATACAATCATCCATGTTCGGAGCCCTCTGTGAGGGTCTTAGTAGTGTTTTTCTTACATTATTTCTTGCACTTTTATTTCCAGCCCATGTACCAACTTCAGTCACACTTGCTTTTGCACTAACCCCTTTAGGGGCTTGCATTTTCCCAGGTCTTTTGACTTTTGTATCCATGCCTAATTCTGTGCGTGTTATACTAGTTCTAGCCATGAAATTCTTCCCTTGTCGACTTGCTAAACGTTTTAGTTCATTCTTTATTTGTTTGACTTTTGAACCATGTATGTCTAAGCGTGGTAAAATGCGTCTTCTTTTAGGGCTAAGTGGATCAACCCATATTGGAAATCCTAAATCAATTGGAATCCCACCTACAGGTATTACCAAACCCTTCAGTAGTAAATGAGTTCCCTTTGGAAGGTCTCCATACCCTACCATTGCTTTTTTTCGTCTTAATTTCTTGGCTAATTTCTTCATTGCTGGCATATTTCTATGTCTGACAAATTTCCGTTTCTGACTCGATCTTTGCCATATGACTGGGAAACTAACCAAACCTAATATTCCGAAAACCCTTAGGTGAGATAAATCTTTGACCACATAAGAAACATAGAGTAGCCAAATACTAATTAAAACCTGAAATATTCTGAAAGAAGTTCCACCTTTGAACATAGAGCCTGCTTTGGGTAAATATGTGCCATCAATAGCTTTACTACCTGTCAGCCAAGCATTAGATACCAGCATTTCATCTTGACCTTTCTTGCCAAGTCGTGAAGCAGCAACAGCATTTGTTGGTAACTGGTCTACCATCTTACCCCATTCAATCAAGCTCGGCTTTCTTGTCGCTAGAATTACTTCTGGCAGCCATTCTTCTCGCCTGTTGTTCAAATTCTGGGGTATCAGCCCTTCAGTTCTCAGAACTTCACTAAGACCTGCAACAGTTGGGTGCGATGAATGTGATTTAAGTAGAGAGTTGTGTATCATCACCGCTTTATCTGACTCACCCACATCAAGATGCAATAATGCCTTTGCGACTTCAATTCTAGCCCACCCTTCTATTACTGTTCTAGGCATTTGTTCAAGAGATTCTAATGCATGCTGACTGTATCCATATATTCTTAATAGTGCCAAATCAGATAGGAATGAAATTCTATCTACTGCTGACTCAACAGAGAACTCTTTCCTACTCCAGGGATGCCATGTAGGAAATCGATCTAGTAGGTCAAGGATTCTTCTACCACCAGGAGTATTGCTAAGAGGATTATTCTCATCAAATTTACTTTTTGAGGGTTCAACTTCCATCAAGTTTGTAATCCAAGAGAGTAATTCAACTTCAGAATCTGTGTCTTCAACATCTTCTAATCTTAGCAACGCCTCTTTCAAGTCTCTTTGTGCTATAGAAGAGGCAACCATTAATTTTCTTGCTAAATCATCATGTCCTTGACTTTGTGCGAGTAAACTTGTTGCTTTATCTTCAGCATCTACCCACCTACCCTGCATTGCAGCAAGCATCATTTCAGTTTGAGTCCTTTCAGTCCGACTCCTAGCATCATCAACTTGGAGAAGTTCAGAAATAGAATCTCTTACCATAGACAAATCATCTACTTGTAATTGGTGCATCAAATCCTTTGTAGTTCTACGTTTAAGAACACTTTCTATGTTGACGTCCCCTCCCAATTCAATTTTCGAGTTTCTAATTTCAACTGCATTTATGTCGAATTTTGTTCGAAGAAGCCTCCTGAATCTTGGAAGTGAAATCAGCCAAAAAATCAAGAAAATAAATTGCCCAGCAACAGCTAAAGTCCATGTTAATTGTTCAAGGACCTGAGGCTCAAAGGCCGGACATAAGAATTGTTTATCTGATCCTAGCATACTTGAACATGCAGCAGGATTGGGCATAAATTGATTGAATCTACTAAACATCGAAATTATCAGCAGAAGTACCGTATAACCTGCAAATCCTGTGTAGCAGTATGAGATAACTCTAGCCTGTTGCCTTGCATCAGTTCTCAAACTTCTTGCATCAGCCAATGCCAGACCACCTCTTCCAGCAATTTGTGAAATTCCAAGGAATAGTAGTCTTGCAACTTCATAAACGAAAGCGAGTCCCATTATTGTGACATTCATAAGTAAAAACAATACTACTGCCCCAGTCATAAATTCCCTTAGATCATAATTTTGAATATATACTGACATTTCTACAAAATAGAATCCAATTACACCCCCTTCACCCATTAGAGAACGTGCCTGATAATTGTCCAAACCTTTGACGGCATCACTATGGCTGAATAACTCACCTAGTGCACTATTTTGAGCATACCATGAGAACACTCCATTGATTGCAGTAAGTGGCATCATCACAGTATTTACAAAAATCATTAATGCCAATATTTTGCCAAAAAATCCGGGAGCATGCGGGTGCAATGTAGATGCACGCCCATTTGCTCTATGCCATTTTGAATGCACAATGGCATTCCACCCTGCACCCATTATTCGACCATATGCAAAAATCGAAGGTACAAGAAGTACTAACATTGTCCAAGCTAATATTTGATCAGCAGCTAAATCCAAACTTATTAGATAACTCCTCATCATTACTGTAGCTCCAAAAATGATTGCAGCCGACACAATCATCAAAATCCGAGTACGTTTTTTTGTCACTTCCATTTCTGATCGCTTAACACCTACTTTACCCGTTAACTGTACAACTAGTGATGAAATTGGTGAAATTATTATTGGTATACCCAACAAAACCGATACTATGGCGAGCACGTAAAGGTTTCTTGTACTAGGGTTAAGCATTATATCCATTGAAAGTATTAGTACACCCATTATTGCCAATATATACATTAAAACTCCAAATCCAGCACCTTTAGAGCCCAAAAGATTTCTAGCATCTTCTACTGAATCTGAAATTCTATGAACTTCATATGTATCTTCTCCCGTTTCAAAAGCGATTTGAATACGTTTCAATGACCTAGGCACAAAAAATTGCCAAATTATTATGGTTAATCCCATGCCCAAAAGTACAGGAATAAACACCTTGGGGGCGAAATCCGTCGAAATAGATGCATACTCTGTTACTTCGGCCACGAAACTCGACAGCACCGCTCGCTAAAGTCACTTACTACTGAATAATGGGCTAAGCATAATAAGTCGTCTAGCAGGAAAACGTAGTGATAGAGTATGCCTGGGACAAGTAGAGTTGAAGTGAGAACACTGAAAGTAGGGCGCTATGTGGCTGTTGATAACAAAGCATGCAAGATTTTGTCAATGCAAAAAAGAAAACCAGGGAAGCATAGTGCAGCTAAAGCGCGATTAGAATTAGAAGATATTTTTACAGGTGGAAAAGAAAGTTTTGTTGGCCCTGTAACAAGCACAATAGAGGTACCACTTATCGAGAAGGGTTCTGCAATAATAACTCACATACAAGGTTCGGAAGTTCATGCTATGGATAACAAAACGTTTGAAACATTAATCCTCCCAATGGATACTGAAATGAATTTGGAACCAGGTAATGAAATTCTTTGGATGGAAGCACTGGGTCGATACAAGATTACAAGAGATCATTAGGATAACTAGTTTAGTGAATACCTTATCCAGATAGTATGTTAGAATCTAAGGATCGACTATTTCGTTACGATATACGTAGTGCACAGGATAGTGATTTAGAATCTGCACTTATTTCTTGGTGGTTATTGGTAGGTGAACAATCACAACACGATAAACGTGCAATTCAAAATGAACGTAATATGGAGCAAAGTAAGTGGTTTCTTACATCTTTGATTGCTAGGGAATTATTACTTTTGGCAGTAGATGAAAGTCAAAACATAATTGGAATGGGGACAATATCTCCAGATAATTTTTTCCTAGATGGCGGACCATCTATTTGGAATATTGCTGATGTATGGGTCAACAACAAATATCGGAGAAATGGTGTTGCTACACAACTAGTATCATCTTTGCAAAAACTTGCCTCGAATTTAGGTGCAGACGAAATAAGGCTGGACGTATATTCAAAAAATGAGGATGCATTAGGGCTATATCATTCACTTGGATATGAGATGCTAAAAGAAACTTTGCACAAAAAACTCTAGGAAGCGATTGTTCAATTAAGCGCAATAGTATTGAAGTGCGCAGCCCTCCTCATACTTGTCAGAGGGTTAGTGATGGGTGTAAAACGTTCTGCATATCGGCAACCATTAACACCTCTTGGACTAAAGTCAATCGAAGAAGGAACACTTACTTGGCTTGATGATGATATGTATAATAATTTGAATACTGGCCTTTTAGAACAATATTTAGAAGAAAAAAATCTAGAGGATTCTTATCAGATAAGTCACTGGAGCACTGCAAAAGTCGGGATTGGGGTTCTTATCGGGTGAATCTTTGCAGGGGTTACTGCGTACATTGGACTTAAGATTGGTTTGGCAATTTCTGCAGCTTGGTACGTTGCATATTTGCTTGGCATGGCATTGAAATGGACTCCTAGTGAGGTCAATATCTCAACAGCAGCTACTACTGGTGCCACTCATGCAAGTACTGGATTTATATTCACATTTCCTGCGATTTTTTTGCTGGCAAATGATCCAAGTTATGTAGTGGGTGGAGAAGCATTAATTTCTAATCCCGATGTGGGGAGACTGTCTTTTATAGGAATTGTTGCTTCAATGTTTGCTGGAGTCCTGGGTGTAATGTATTTCATAATTTTCAGGAGAGTTTGGTTGGTAGAAGATCCTCTACCTATGCCTGGGTTTGAGGCAACTATGAAACTTCTAGACATAACCTGTGATATTACTACGGGTGCACAGGAAAATGCCAAAGAATCTTTGAAAACGGTAGGTGTATGGACACTTTTAACAATGGGATTCATGTTTTTGATAGAATATCCTTTGATTTGGTATGGTGATGTGAAAACTACAGTTGCTGATTGGATTGCTGAAACTCTCAGTGTTGGTGATTGGGGTTTAGGGTCTGTATATTCTGGAAGTATAATTCATCAGCCTAGTCGTATTTCGGAAGGAAAGTATACGATGTATCACGCTAATCCAGATGGATTAGGTGAAAATATGATGAATGGACTTTCACACACATATGTTGGTTTAGGGCTTTCACCCTCACTTTTTGCAATAGGATGGTTTATGAAATTTAGAACTGCTGTACTTGTAAGCTTAGGTACATTGTTTGCTTGGTTTTGGTTGATTCCATTTGCTGTTGCTTATGATTATCCAGTATACGAAGCATCCTCTAGATCTTACTTGAAACCGAGTGAGTACCTTGCAATAATGGGTGGTGCTGCACCTCTGCAGATGATTGTATTCGGTAAGACGATTAGAGTAATTGCAATTGGTGCGATCTTAGGGGGAGGTGTTTTTGGATTATGCAAGATGTGGAGGACATTTGCTACAATTGGTGGAGATATAGCCGCTGCATTCAGGGGTGAGGATGTTCAAGAATATAGTGAAGGTCGAGGTTGGTATGAATGGCCACTAAAGCATTTGCCACTTTTTATGATAATCAGTTTCTTTGCAATAATTGTAATTTTCATACTTGGTGGCTTTGGCGTGTTGCCTAGTTTGATATTTACAACTATATTGATGACTACCACATTCTTCCTTGGTGCAATTGCAGTAAGGGTGATGGGGGAAACAGGAATAGAGCCAGTATCTGGGACCTCTTTTATTGTTTTACTAATGTTGATGGGTATATTCTT
Source organism: uncultured Candidatus Poseidoniales archaeon (assembly GCA_964431435.1). Taxonomy (GTDB): domain Archaea; phylum Thermoplasmatota; class Poseidoniia; order Poseidoniales; family Poseidoniaceae; genus CAYSJV01. The sequence goes on along the minus strand of CAYSJV010000033.1, from coordinate 1,190 downwards.
GAGTTGGGGTGAGGGTATGGGAATTGATAAACAGGAAGCGATATTACTTGGCCTCGTAGGGACAACAGTTTTCGGCAGTGCAATTTCTATGAGTGGTACAGTAGTTCACGATTACAAGGTTAGTTTGTACATTGGAAATAGACCGTATCACATTTCAAAAGGTAATATCTTCGGTGTAGTTCCTGGAGCAATTTTAGGTGCTGGTGTTGCAGTATTCCTTTCAATAATGCTTGCGAATGGAACTATAGAATTAGAAGCACCGCAGGCTAAGGCTTTTGCAACATTCACGATATTGCTGGCAGAAGGTGCAGGAGATATTCCACTGCTTGCACTAGGATTTGCACTTGGATGTTTTGTTGAATGGGCAACTGGTATGGGTACTAGTTTCGGATTAGGTATGTATCTACCATCTTACTTCACATTCCCATTCTTGGTTGGAGGATATGCTAGAGATAAATGGGAAGAAAAGAAATTAGATCCTATGGTTGAAGAAATAAAGGAAAAAGAAGGTAGTAAAAATGCAGAAAAAGCAAGAGCATTAGCACTACTTGGTACATTTATGATTGGATGTGGGATGCTTACTGGTGAGGCATTCTTTGGTACTGAAAGTGCAGTTTTAGCATTTTTTGATACAATGGTTCCAAGCGATATGGGGGCGTGGCCCTTAGCTAGATTGGGATTATTTGTCATTGTAAATTTGGTACTGGGTGGTTTGATTTATGCTGTATTTAAGAAAATTGGATTAATAGGTTCAGCACCGAGTGAATCATGATATTGGGGGTTGTTAGATGGAGGTAGCCCACGGAAAAGTTCCGTGGTATGCTTGGGCTTTGTTGGGTCTTGCTCTAGTTGCAGTGTCCAGCGGTGGTACACTTTTTGAATTAATAGATGAAGCAGCAGAACGTGAAACTGGTTCAGAAGTCCCTCCTTTATTACTTGCCTCTTGGAGATTGCAGGCAACATCATTGGTTTTATTTCCGGGGTTTATATGGCAGTGGAAATCTACAGATTCTTCTGTTAGAAGTAGTTTTATGGAGCAAAAAACATTACTTATATTAGGTGCATCAGGCGTTTTTTTATCACTTCATCTAGGAACGTGGTTGATGTCATTAAAATTAACTACATTGACACACAGTCTTCTTTTCGTAACAGCGCACCCTCTTGTAATTGTATTTGGCCTCTGGGTTATG
>CAYSJV010000032.1:0-18014 GCA_964431435.1 uncultured Candidatus Poseidoniales archaeon | reverse complement strand
TCATTTTTCACTTCAGGTATTCGATCTTCTTGGTCCATAGGATGCATTTCAAAATTTGCTAATCTTACCATGGTTCTTGGTCCACCGAATTCCTCAAATTTTTCATATTCTCTAAGCACATGACAGGTATCTTGGCAAATGAAACACTCGATACACATCCTGAACTCTTGTATCCTTTTTGCTTCAAATTCACTGAATACCCAATCAGGTTCATCAGGACCATTAATTGGGACCACCTTTTTTGCAACATCATAATTCCATGATACATCGGTCACCAAATCTTTGACATGTGGAAAGGTGCTCATTGGTCTTACAGTAATAATTTCATCTTCAGGGGTTTCTTCTAGGAGATCACTCATTCTAGTCATACACATTAATTTGGGCTTTCCATTTATCTCAGCACTACAAGAACCGCATTTTCCTGCTTTACAATTCCATCTAGAGGCTAATTCAGGATCTTGCTCATATTGGATGCGATGAACACAATCTAGTAGCACCATCCCTTCGTCCAATTCTAAACTATACTCCTTTAGTTCACCTTCCCCATGTTCGCCACGTAGAATTTTTATTTTTACATCCTTAGACATTTGTATCACCTTATTTTGATCTATCTAGCAATTTTTCCAATTCTTCTGGTGGCTGTGTTAAATCTTCCTGCCTAATTTTTATTTTACCATCTTCCATCCATATGACGTTTGTAGTGTGACTCCATTTTCCTTTGTCAGGTACTGGGTAATCTTCTCTTGTATGCCCCCCTCTACTTTCTGTACGTGCAAGTGCTGCCATTGTACATGCTTCTGAAATGTCAATCATATTTTTCAAATCTAGTGTTTGGTGCCAACCAGCATTGTAAGTGGTAGAACTCCCGGGATTCGCCTTCACATATCTTTCCTTGAATGCAATTAAATCATCTAGTGCTTCCACAAGACCTTCTTCTTTTCGAATAATTCCTACTTTTTCTTGCATCATATCTCTTAATTCATCATATATTCTACCCGGATTCTCACCAGATTCTCTATTTAGCGGCTCCAACATTTCATTGATTTTTTCCTGAACTTTTTCCTTATCTAAATTAGGCATATCAATCTCTTTTGCTCTTTTTGATGCAAATTCTCCGGCTCTTTTTCCGAAGACAATCAAGTCCGATAACGAGTTCCCTCCCAATCTGTTTGCACCATGTAATCCACTTGCTGCTTCTCCAGCAGCAAATAATCCAGTAACTGTTGTTTCTTGTGTTTCTGCATTTACTCTTATTCCACCCATTACATAGTGTGCAGTAGGTCCAACCTCCATTGGTTCTTCAGTTATATCAACTCCAGCTAGTTCTTTGAATTGATGATGCATACTTGGTAATTTTTCTATTATTTCTTCTGCGGTACGTTGTGTAGCGATATCGAGGAATGCTCCTCCGTGCGGCGAACCTCTTCCTTCTGCAACTTCTTTGTTGATTGCTTTAGCAACAACATCTCTTGTCAATAACTCGGGAGGGCGGCGAACAGATGCAATTTCACCAGCCACTACTTGCCGAACCCATTCTTTTGCTTCGTCTTCAGTTTCAGCATGATCTCCTTTGAACATTTCTGGAACATTGTCAAACATAAACCTCTCACCTTCTGAATTCTTCAAAACACCACCTTCACCTCTAACACCTTCGGTTACTAATATTCCTCTAACACTAGGTGGCCACACCATTCCTGTAGGATGAAATTGAACAAATTCCATATCAATTAATTCAGCACCAACCCACAGAGCCAATGCATGTCCATCTCCAGTATATTCCCACGATCCAGAACATACAGACCAGCACCTAGTAATACCACCCGTTGCTATAATTGTTGATTTAGAAGTGAAAGCATGCATACCTCCATCTACTCGATTATATGCTACACAACCAACACATGTATCATTTGAATCCATCAAAAGATCTCTAACTGTATATTCCATGAAAACATCTATTCCGCTATGTATTCCTTTTTCTTGCAAGGTTCGAATAATTTCTAATCCAGTTGAATCACCAACGTGTGCTAATCTTGGATATGTATGTCCTCCAAAATTTCTTTGATTTGTTAAACCTTTTTTTGTTCTATCAAATACAGCACCCCATTGTTCTAATTCTCTAATTCTATCAGGTGCTTCCTTTGCATGAATTTCTGCCATTTTCCAATTATTTAGATACTTACCACCCTTCATAGTATCTTTGAAATGAACTTCCCAATTATCACGATCGTCTGCATTGCCTAGGGCAGCAGCGGCACCACCTTCCGCCATCACTGTGTGCGCCTTACCCAAAAGTGATTTACAAATGATGGCAGTTTTTGCACCATTTCTAGAGGCTTCTATTGCTGCTCTTAAACCAGCACCACCCGCTCCAATAACAATTACATCATATTCATATTTTTCAAACTCAACCATTAGACTACACCCCCTATTAATACGAGATCTGTCCAAATTCCTTCACAACACATGTACACATAGAAATCAGCAAACATAACCCAAAAAAGAGAAAATACTGCCCATTTATTATGACTTTTATTTAGTCGCGTACAACCATTCCAACAGGCTTTAGCAATGTTCCCACCTCTTCCTCTGAATTTGTTGAGAAACCCTCCGGCAGCATGTCTAAACGCATGGCATCCAAATGTGTATCCACTTAGCATTATTACATTAATAGCAAGAACTAGAGTTCCAACTGATACTCCATGATTTTGGCCATGATTAAACTGGGTTGACATATATACATCATAGGATAAAACAAACAAATATGCTACTGCTAAATACATAAAATATCTATGGGAATTTTGGAAAAGAAACAATCTTCTTTCACCATTATAATCTCCAAATGGAGTACTTACTGCACATGCAGCAGGACTGGATAAGAATGAACGATAGTATGCTTTTCGATAGTAGTAACAAGTTCCTCTAAATCCTGCTGGAACAATCAAGATAAACATTGCGGGCGACATCCACCATAGCCATTCAGGAACTATTGAACCGAGTCCATCTGCTCCAGGTATTATCAAGGGAGAAAATAGTGGGGATAGTACATGACTACCTTGACTTTCAATTGCCATAGTTTGTGCATCTGCAGATCTTCCAAATTCACTAAAAATCCAAAAATCGGCTTCCATAAATCCTCTCCATGTAGCATAAATTACTGCAGCACCGAGATACATTGCCATAGCAAGGGGGGATTTCCACCAAGAATCAATCCTCTCAGTTTTGCCAAACCCTCTGGCCATTTTCAATCTCGTTCCATCAACCAAGTTTCCATCTCCCTTTTTTGTTGAAAATCATGAATCTCCATAATATATGCGAATATCTTATTCATTATTTGTCATTGAACCATAATCGACATTTACTGGTTCTACACTTATATCATCAACATCCATTTGGGCTAATTGTAATTTACCACTTAACTCATCGTTTACTGCGTGCCAATATGAATATGCTTCGATAACCCATATCCCTGATTCCCTAGTTCCATTTCCTGAATTTTTTACACCACCAAATGGTAGATGTGCCTCAGCACCCGTAGTTGAATTGTTTATGCTGGTCATCCCAGCTTTAATTCCAGTTTTGAACTGATAAGCTTCTAATCTATCATTTGTATATATTGCACTCGATAACCCATATGGGCTAGCATTTGCTAAATACAATGCATGTTCAAAATCATTAGCTTTGACTATTGTAATTGCAGGTCCAAAAATTTCTTCTTGAAAACAATCCATTTCTTCTTCAACATCAACATATACATGTGGCCAAACGTAAATACCTTCATCCGGATTTCCCATAAACCCATCTGGTTTATTTTCACTTGTAATTCTACCATTTCCATACAACTTTGTTGCACCTTCAGATTCAACAGATTCAATTCTTTTCAAAAAGTCATGTGCATATTTTTCTGAAAGCATTGGGCCATAGAGAACACCATCATGAACCATTGAATCTCCAATTTTAGTAGAAGCAACTCTTTGCATTAATTTTTCAAGAAACTCATCATAAATATCTTTGTGGACGATTAGATTACCTAAACTCGTACATCGTTGTCCTGCTGTACCAAAACCTGCCCAATAGGCACCTTCTACCGCATTTTCAATCTGTGCAGAGGGCATAATTACTAATGGGTTTTTACCACCAAGCTCTAAACTACAAGATACCAAATTTCTTCCACAAGTTTCACCAATTCTTTTTCCGACAGATGTTGAACCTGTAAATGTAATTTTGTTGACTTTACCTTCGTCAACAGCATCAACAAGGTGTTGACCCGTTGTAGATCCTTTTCCATGTACAAGATTGACTACACCTGGAGGGAGACCTGCTTCGTGCATTATCCTACACAACATGAATGATAATGCAGGAGCATCTTGAGGAGATTTCCAGACTACGGTATTGCCGCAAATCAATGCAGGAATTATTTTCCAGAAAGGAACAGCAGCAGGGAAGTTACAGGCATTGATAACACCTACAACACCTATTGGCCTTCTATAAGTCATCAATTCTTTGTTTGGCAATTCACTGTTTACTGTCTGCCCATACAATCTTCTTCCTTCTGATTGGAAGAAAAGACATGTGTCAATTGCTTCTTGAACTGAGCCCCCAGATTCTTTCAAAGTTTTACCAATTTCTCTAGTTTCTAACCGTACAATTTCATCTTTATATTGTATCAAGAGGCGACCCATATTTCCTATAATCTGACCACGCGAAGGTGCAGGAGTATTTGCCCAAAGATCTAGTTTAGTTTTGGCAACATCTAATGCTTCATTTACATCATCTTTGGTAGATGCTGGAAAATTACCTACTAAATCATTCGTTAATGCCGGATTTACACTGTCAAATCTCTTTCCGTCACTAGCATCTTTCAATTCGCCATTGATGATATTATATCCTTTGAGACAGGGCAATCCATTTGGATTAGTTCGTTCTTCAAATACAAAAGGTGTTCCTAATAGGGAGGGCATGGCACCCCGACTAAGCAATCCAACAAGAAGCCACCGCTTGTGAACTATCTATGTCAGGTGTGCTAAAAACAACCTTTGGAATATAAAAATTCATATTTTATTGCTATTAACTTAGAATAATGATACATCATCCTTTAGTAACCCCTTTGTATGAACCGTACTGCACGGGGTATACTTTTGGCAGACAAAAAGAGTAGTGACGAATTGACTTTGAGAGTCGCAAAGGCAATCCCAAGCGATGTGGGCCACGGAAGGGCTAGGATTTCAGGAGATAACCAGTTGGGATTGAAACCAGGGGATATTATTGAAATTAAAGGTGAAAGGCGTTCTACTGCTGCCATATATTGGAGAAGTAGACCAGAAGATTCCAAAATGGACATCGTTAGAGTTGATGGAATAATAAGAAAAAATGCTGGTGTTTCATTAGGAGACAGAGTGGTAGTTAAGAAAGCAAAAATGAAACCTTGCCAAAAGTTGACTTTATCACCGGTTATGGCAAACAAACAAAAAGTAAAGTTTGGGCCAGGAATAGAAGGTTTTGCACGACGTGGATTGAATAAAAGACCAGTTGTGGTTGGAGATAGAATATTTATTCCAGGGATGACATTGTTTGCTGAAGCACTTCCTTTTGCAGTAGTTTCAACAACACCTAAAGGAATTGTACAAGTTTTGCCGGATACAGATATTGTAATCAAAGATGAAACAGTAGAGCAATCAGATACAGGAGACTCACAAGGAATTACGTATGAAGATATTGGAGGGATAGGCACCCAATTATTGAAGGTACGTGAGATGATAGAATTACCATTAAAACATCCTGAATTATTTAGAAGGCTTGGTATTGATCCTCCAAAAGGGGTATTGTTACACGGCCCACCAGGTACAGGGAAGACAATGATTGCAAAAGCAGTCGCTACCGAAACAAATGCGCATTTTCATTCGATTAATGGACCTGAAATAATAAGCAAATATTACGGTGAATCTGAAAAACAACTCAGAGAAATATTTGAAGAAGCCGCTAACAATTCTCCCGCAATAATTTTCATAGATGAGTTAGATAGTATTGCTCCAAAAAGAGAAGATGTTACGGGTGAAGTAGAACGAAGAGTCGTAGCACAACTTCTAACTTTATTGGACGGTATGAAAGGTAGAGACAATGTTGTAGTAATTGGTGCAACAAATAGGAGAGATGCGATTGATCCAGCTTTACGTAGACCAGGCAGATTCGATAGGGAAATTGAAGTGGGTGTACCTGATAGAAATGGACGTAAAGAGATAGTAGGAGTACATACTAGAGGGATGCCAATTTCAGATGATTTTGAAATGGAGTGGATACTTGAAAACTCGTACGGATTTGTTGGCGCAGATATTGCTTCTCTAGTAAGAGAGGCAGCAATGAAAGCACTTCGAAGATATCTTCCAGAGATTGATTTAGAAGAAGAAACAATTCCTCCAGAAGTACTTGAAAAAATGGAAGTAAGAATGGCAGATTTCAAATTAGCATTAAAAGAAGTAGAGCCTAGTGCATTAAGGGAGATTTATGTTGAAATCCCAGAGACCAGTTGGGATTCAGTTGGTGGTTTAGAAGAAATTAAAGAGCGCCTCAAAGAAAGCGTTGAGTGGCCTTTGACAAAACCAGAATTATTCGAACATTTTGGAATAAAACCACCTCGAGGTATTGTAATATTTGGTGCACCAGGTACTGGTAAGACACTTTTGGCTAAAGCTATCGCCAATGAAGCAAAGGCCAATTTTATTTCAGTAAAAGGCCCTGAGATGATAAGTAAATGGGTGGGAGAATCTGAAAGAGCAATAAGATTAATTTTCAAGAAAGCAAAGCAAGCCACTCCTTCAATTATTTTCTTAGACGAATTCGAAAGTATAGCAAACATGAGGACATCAGGTACTGAAAGTGCCGGAAGCGATGTTTCTAACAGAGTTGTTAACCAACTACTAGCAAGTATGGACGGTGTAGAATCATTAGATGGCATTGTAATTGTTGCAGCAACAAATAGACCCGAGATGATAGATCCCGCTTTGCTTAGAAGTGGTCGTTTCGAAAGGGTATTACACGTTCCTCCTCCTGATAAGAATGCTCTAAAGAAAATCCTTGAAATACATACAGAAGACATGCCTCTTGGAAAATTCAATATCAATGATTTGATTGGAAAAATGTCCGGATTTACAGGGGCAGATGTTGAAGCAGCATGTAGGGAAGCGGCTCTTATCACTATGAGAGCAGGAAAGAAAACAGTAACAAAATCACACTTTGAAGAAGCGTTATCACGCATAAGGCCAACAGTTACACACGATATGTTAGAATATTACAAAAAGATGGAAACACAGTTAGTAAGTGGTCTTTCAAATATTAAGAGAGAGAAGGATACCCAGAGGGGCATGGAATCCGTTTAGTGGTGAAACTATGGGCCATACAATTTTCGGCCACGAAATGATAGGAAGACATGTTGTCGATCAAGATGGCGGTTCTATTGGTGAGTTAACTGATATTATAATCGAGTTAAATTCAGGAAATACAACACTCTTGGTAGTTAAATTGAGTAAGGATTTGAATCCTGAAAAATTACCTTGGAAACACTCTAATGGTTTGATAAAAATTCCAGTAGAACAAGTCGCTAGAGTCTCATCCTCAATACATCTAGCACTTTGAACTGTAAAACGGGTGTTCGTAACCGTCATAAGGCAAGATGTCACGTCCCCCACAGTACTAGGTTCTTAAGGGAGTTACAGATATGCGCCGCGTTCTCAGTCCACAGATGAAAAGACAAGCGTTGTTAGGTGCTTTTTACCTAGCACTATTCATGCTTGTTTGGGTGGTATTGTCTACGTACATTAATCTAAATAATACTAAACAAAATTCAGCATACGATGATGATTGGAATGACCTTTCAGCATTTAGAGAAGAGTTGAAAAGTTTAGGATTGGAAACTCAGAGTTTGGTATCAAGTCCCTTGATTTTAAATGAAGTGGAGGACCCTAGTAATTCTTCTTTCATCATAAGTGGGGTTGAAAGAGATACTATTTCATTGCCTAGATTTGCAACTAGTGATGGATTAGTATCCTTCAAGGAAGCAGAAGGTTATACTACTTCTGAAAAAGAAGCAATAATGAGTTTTGTAGAAAGAGGTGGCACAGTTTTAGTGTTAGATGATTTTGGATATGCTAAAACAATTGGCGAATCTTTAGGCGTAGAATTTAGTGGTCATAGATTGTATGATGAATATTATGCACATGAATTGGATTTCAATTATGTGTGGATGAACCTTTCTCAGAATCATACTGATTGGGAAGATCAAGAAACATATCATTTCGGTCATGCTAGATGGCATGTAGGTACAGATTCTTCGAATAGTGGCCGTCATCCATGTGCTGCATGGGACGGTGAGGTAATGGATCAAGAGGATGCAGGTATGTGTGCACACCATTGGAATGCAACTACTGGGGCTATTGATTATAATTCATCATACAATTTATTGTTGAATGGCCCTTCCGCTTTTGAGGCAAATGAATTTACAAGTGAATTGGCTTATATTGAAACCGTAGGTCGTTCAAGCGCACAGTCATTCTTAGATGAAAACGATGATGGTAAAATAACGTTGGAAGCAGAGGCGTTAGGTTCTCATGCGGATTTACAAGGTCCGTTTGATATGTATATTGAAGCCTGTTATCATGATGGGTGTGATGAGGCAACTGGGGGTAGAATTTATTTCATCAGTGATGCAAGTATGTTGATTAATGCAATATATGATTACCAAGGATATAATGGTCAAGAATATGGAGCATCTGGAAAAAATATTCCTGCAAATGATAACAGAATGTGGGCACTTGATTTTATTGCTGAAGCAAGTATGACTAATCATTCTGTGTTAACACCAGGGAATGATGCAATGGTAATATTCGATGAGAGCCGCCACCAACAGGACTTTTTGCTAAGTGATGCGTATAATGCCATTTACTATCTTTTAGTGTATTTTACAAGTGATGGTGTTGCAATGTTGTTATTATTTATCGCATTATTCTTGACATTTGAGGCTGTTTTGATTAAGAAAACAGATCCTGAGCAGTGGCGTCATGTATTCAGTATCATCTACTATGGGTTTGGAGATGCAAAGAGATATGGATATTATGCCAAATCTCAGAAGATAAAACAGGTCTTTTTATCCCGAGTGAGGAATTTGAATGCTTTAACTAGAGATGAATTCGATCAAATGCCAGCTAGAGAACTTCAATCGATGATTAAAGATCCAGTTTTAGTCAAATTCGTTTTTGAGAATAGAGATTATTCACTAGAACAAATGGTTGCTGTTGTTAAGAGGATAAAGTCATGGGAGAGTAAGAGAGGTTGATAACATGTGGACAAGAAAAGCAGCATTTACACTCACTGGAGGATTATCATTACTTCTTATTGGTATGATGATTGCAAATCATCAGTTAATGATTTTAGGTATGGCATTTATTGCATTTCTTTCAGTAAACGGATGGATTGCTGGCCATGGTGATGTTGAAGTTCAAAGAGTATTATCTGCAGATAACTTGTACAAAGGAGATGACCTCTATGTTGAGTTAAGAATAACAAACAAATCCATGCGCAGAACGCAGCATCTAGAGGTTTTCGACAATGTTCCGCATGAGATGAAATTACACAGTGGACTGAATTATATGAGAGTAAACCTTGGTCCAGGAGAAAGTGTTAGGATTCATTATGTTCTAAGATGCCCACTTCGTGGACATTTTTCAGTTGGCCCAGTTAGTTTAAGATTTAGAAACACATTCAATTTGTTTGTAGAAGAGATGTTTATTTCACATCATAGCGATCTGATAGTGTTCCCTCAAGTTAGAGATGTTGAAGATGCTTTGATTCGCAGCCGTACTCCTAAAATGTATACAGGAGCAAGTACACTAAGGACCCCTGGTCCTGGAAGTGAATTCTACAGTCTTAGGGAATATGTTCCTGGAGATCCGTTCAAAGACATTAATTGGAAGGCTTTTGCAAGAACGGGTGATTTGATGGTTAATGAAAAATGTAGAGATGCTGTAACAGATTTATTCATCATTCTTGATAGCAGAGATATCAGTAGAATTGGCACTGTTTTGAAAAATCCATTGGAGATGGGAACAGTTGCTGCAGCATCTCTTGCATCATTTTTCATAAAGAGAAGAGATAGTGTAGCACTTGCAGTTTACGATGATAAATTGTCATATTTACCCGCAGATACTGGAGAGAAACAATATTTCAAAATTTTGAGTTCGTTAGCTGGAGTAGTTCCAAGGGGTAATATGCCTTTACAAGCTGTAACAAATTCACTTGCTCCAAGATTTAGCCGTGGTTCACCAGTTTTCTTGATTAGTAGTATAGAAGGAGATGGTACAGTACCTCATGCCATTAGAGATTTAGTTGGCCGAGGACATGAAATCACAGTACTCTCTCCCTCAAGTATTGATTTTGAAAGGCTAGTAAGTAGAATACCAAGAATGAGCTATGAAGTTTTGAAGATTGAGAGACAAAACAGATTGACAGGCTTAGCAGGATTTGGAGCAAATGTAATTGATTGGATGCCTGATATTGAATTATCACAAGCATTGTTACAAGTTAAGGATGGTGGCTGATATGGCTGAAGATATAGAACCACAAAGAGAAATCGTCAAATCACTTCATCTTCGGATATTGAGAAAGCAATGGCAGATAATTGCGTTACAGGTAATAGGAACTATCGCAGTAATTTGGATGTACTTAGAATTAGTTGGAGTATATATTGCAGGATCTATTGACCACGTAATTCTGATTGAAATGATAGACACACAATTGTCAACAGTAGATTCAGAACTTCCATTACCTGATTGGATGACTGGACAAGGACAAGAGGGGACATCTCGATTTTATGGGCCAGTAGTTATTGGTGCACTTTTGGGAGGAGGTCTTTCTGCTTTGACATTTCAATCGCCAGATAAGCAAAGAAAAATTAGACTTGGTTTGATGACTTTGGCATTTGTTGTAATTGCTGGACCATTTCTTGTAGATTGGATTTTTGGTCAATTCAATGGCTGGCATTGGCCTACTTTACAGAGTACTAGTGAACATGGGGATGCAGAAATAGATGCAATTCTTGAGAGTCTTATCTTAATTTTTGAACTCATCCTAATATTAGCCTATGTTCTACCTGTAGTTTTAGGAATTAGGGGCATTTGGGGACTTTCAAGAACTGCAATAGGATGGACAATTGGTTTAGTATTGGTGTTTATTGCGATACATGCAGTATTGACATTCCAATTGATAAAAGAATTCATACAACAATCTTCCGGAAGTGAAGGTTTACAGAGTTTAGATACTCTTGTAGGTGATCCAAATATTTTCGGTTTGATAAACGATCAACAACTTAGTTTAGTTTTAATTTCAGTATTATTACTTGTATTCCAAGAATCGGCTTATGGAGTCATTCGTTATCTCGAATATGCGTTTAGATTACCAGAGTCATGTAAGAAGGATCCAGAGTATGTTAGGCAATTTCATAATTTACTAAACGGACACATACTGCATACGTCAACATTCATGCTGATTACAGCCTTTGCAACAATGATTGCTTTACGTTTCCACGCATTACTTCTTAGCATGGTTGATACATTATCGGGCACTCAATGGGCAAGTCAGGTTCAAGAATCAATTGAATTGGAATTGACATATGGTTTGATAATTTCTGCAGTGTTATTTTTGATTTTTATGACAGGATTAAGATTTGTAATACCCTGGCAAAGAGTAAGTGGATTTGTTGAAAGTATTTATGCAAAAAGAAGTCAGTGATTCTTTGTATGAATTCTCTGATAAAATCTTCCGATTAATTCTGCCATAATTAATGTAATAATCGGTAATACACAAATCGAAGTTAGCCACAACACAGTTGATGGTAAGTTTGATGATAACCACAACCATCTTCCTACAATAATACAAATTGATATTGAAAGCAACATCCCTATTCTTTCAGTTATACTGGGATAACGGCGACCTATTTTTTCTTCCCGCCCAATCAAATTTATTTCATCATCAACCATAGTTTTCCCCCAAAGGAGTGATTACAATTCAAGATCTTCAAGATCTTTTTCCAATTGACTGAGGTCATCAAGATTTTCTCCCTCATTTAATTCTAATTCATCACCATCATCTTCTTCCAATACGGAAGCATCATATTTCGATAATTTCTTTTCAATCAATTCTCTATCTTGCTCATATTCCGGAGTTATTTCTTTTTCCACTTTTACATCTTCAAAAGAGAATACAGGATTCATTTCTGAGAGTATGTCTGCAGGAACAGGAGCCCTTTCAGATGGTGATAATTTTACAGATTCAAATGGTAAAATTCCTGATTCTCTAAATTCCCAAATAGAACCCATTGGGATTTCACTTGTCAGTCCAGTATTGTCAAGCTGTTCTATGAGTGATTGTAGCATTGATGCAGTTTGTTGTAAGACTACAGCACCTCCTGTATCTCTTTGATCGGCATCAAGGTATAATTCGTCTAGTGCATCTTGTACTAATTTTCTAACTTGTTTAGAAATATTTGGTAATGCTTCAGGTCTATTACATAATGAAGATAATTCCCGTATTTTATGAGGTGGGGCCCCCATTTCTCCTAAACTATCAAGCACCCTTCTTAATTCTCTAAGCATCATGATTGATCTTTCAAAGTCTTCCAGTAGATGTTCTAAATCCATTACAACTAACTGTACTGTTTCTCCTAAGTGTTTGTCTAATTTTTGTTGTACAGTCCATCTTGTTAATCCACGTACAGTACTTGCAGTTTCAGGGGCTTGGCGTTCTAATAATTCCATAACTTCTTGTGATAGCAGATATCTTGGTGCTTTTGCAACATCTTCGACTGTTTGGTGTATAACTGCCAAACCTCTTTCTACAGCTCTATCAAGTAAAGTAACTGTGAAACCTAAATCTCTTGCATGTTCTAATCTTTCCATTACAGGCCCTAGAGCCTTGAAACTATGGTCATGATCTAGAAGTGCTTGTGCCAGAGGTTCTGCTTGTAATCTGGCACGTATTTTCTCTGCTTCAGAGATATCTGCTAAAGCATTACTATGTTCTTCTTGTAACTCCTCTGCAGATTCAATGAGTGTGGATAAATCCCTTTCGACTTGTGCTTTCCTTGCTCCAATATCCCCTAACTCTCTCAACAACTTTCTTCTTTCATCCATTAGTTCTTTCAATTCATTTTGTAAATAACTAACTCGATGCTCATTCTGTAATCTCATATCTCTTTCTTGCTCTAACAATCTTCTACTTGCATGAGCTTCAGACTCTAATTCGCCTAATTCATCACGTTGTGAAGTTATACGTTGTTCCAATAATTCTAATTCCGCTACACCTTTCCTATGGCGATCTCTCATTGATTGTACCTGTTCTGATAATAATCTCTGTCTTCTTTCATCTGAATCTAACATTTCTCTTATATTCTTTAATCTCTCTTCTCCAGAAGACAATTCAGTTTTCAGTTTGACTTCTTGTTCCATCAATGTTTTTACAGCAGCTCTTAACTCAGAACTTGATTTTGCATCTCCAATTGCTTTTGCCAATTCATCTAGACGTTGTTCTAACTGGTGTTCGAGTTCTTTCACTCTTCTTGACAATTTATCTGCTCTATTCGTTGCTGCAGTTTCAGAATCTACTTGTTGTCTGATTTCTGATTTTGATTTATCTAATGACATATTCAACTCACTAACTAAATCTTGCATCTCATCAATTCTGTTACGAGAGTTATTTGCTTCTTTCCTTGCAGTTTCCCTTGCAGAACTTGCTTCATTCAATCTTCTTTCAGATCTAGCCAACTGTCTTGCTAAATCCTCGTTTTCTTTTCTAAGAGCATTACTCATATCGATTGAACTTAAATCTGCAGGCATTAGAATCGCCCCATCACGGTCTATTGGTTTCAAATTTGCTTTACCCTTCGGAGCTTCTTCAATAATTTTCCAAGTTGCTCTATTCCCACTCATTTGTTCTAATTCAATTTCAAATCCAAATACATCATTCATCTTACCAGTCAATGTTTTTTGGCGCTTCTCACTTTTGGTTCTACATGTAGAAATACTTTGTACAAAACCACTCATGGAAAATTTATCTATTGCTCCAGACATTGCCCCAATCATTTCCACTTTGTCCAATCTACACAATTTTAATTCTCTTTTAGGCTCGGTCAAATTCTTTGCTGCATCTTGCATTTTATCTGAAGCAGAATCTCTGACCCCACAAGGTTTTCCATCAAGTAGTATGATTGTAGCCGCACTATCTTTTTTGGTTGAATTGATATATCCTGTAACATTTTCGTCATAGGCCCAACCCATCATTTCAATCAGAGCATCAACTCCCCCTTTACTTTCTCTCATTACAAATCCATCCGGTAATTCAGATACATCACCACCGTCTGTTGCAGGAACCATCTCTAATAATGAAAGAGCATTTGATAAGATTGCATGGTGATCTGCATTGAAATCAGTCCAAATTCCCAGACAGGCATCACCAGCAGCGACGAGTAACAAAATACCCTCTTTTAGCCACATTGTCACCCTATCTGTGCCATTTTGTCTAATTGACTCTGCAAAAGAAGACATGTTTTTGAACTGCTCTTGAGCTTCATCAGCAAGTTGTTTTGCATCTGCAGGTAACTCTCCTGCAGAATTAATTAGTATACCATTTTCGAATGCGATTGCACCCTTTACCATCGGTCTAGAAGCCAACTCATTTGTTAGCATTGATAAATCTCTTGCTGCTAAATTTGCGATATGCCCTGGAGGGGGGAGTATCGTAGACAATCCATCAGTTTCTGTGAATGAAAATACAAAATGTTCTGCAACAGCTTTGAATTGACTGATTGTCCATTCATGACCGACAGCCGTTAATTTCTTTTCATGTGCAATTTGGATTAATTTATTTTTGGCAATTTCTCCACCACAAAATTCCTTACGTTTACCACCGTCAACTAGCCACCCAATTGCTTTTCCAGCGCAGATAAATCGATGCCCACATGGGTTTTTCGCTCTAGGTTTGAAGTATGAAATCACTCCATATTCAAATGGAAAACTAGCCTTATCTACATCCAAATTCACATCATCAGCAATTGGTTTACCTTGGGGGAGCACAAACATTTTTTCACCTTAATAAATTAGTAATTTAGGGATTTTTTGACTAGATATCTTCTTGAAATTATCAATACCAACACCTCTGACAAATGCCATAAAACAGCAAAACGAAGCCACCATACGCTGCATCATCTTCTCCCTCTAAGCCCCTTTAGGTTACAAGAGGATTCAAGAGGTTTGTGTTAAATTTGCAGTTACAAGGCGTTTTGGAGGGTAACTAGAGTATATCCGACTTCTCCCAGTGCGTAGCACTGTTCAACCTAAGCATTTTCTTCAATCACCAAGGTAATCAATCAAATCCCAAGTAGCATCCACCATGCCAACAGAACTTGAGAATGAAGGCGACCCGCGTCAGCGTGTGAAATCAGCGTATGATCAAATTGGTTCACACTTTGATCAGCTTAGGCCTGCTTCTTGGGTTTTTGTTAAAGAGTGGTTATCTGAGAAATCAAAAAGTATTACTAGAGATTCATCAAACAAACTTTTGATTGCTGGTTGTGGTGGAGGTAGGCATGTTCGTCTAGCATTAGAATTGGGGTTCACAGTTACAGGATTGGATATTTCTGAAGTCATGATAGAGGCTGCAAGCCAATCTACATCCAATATTGAATTTGACTCAGAACCAGAATGGATAATTTCGGATATCTGTCAAATTCCAAGGGAAGATAATACATTTGATGATACATTAGCAGTTGCAATATTGCATCACTTGCCACCAAAACTCTCAAAAATTGCCCTCACTGAATTGATTAGAGTGATGAGACCGGGTGGTCAATTGTTACTTTCATGCTGGGGGCCCGAAGTAGGTCAAATGCGTAAAGGAAAGAATGTTGAGTTAGGTAGCAAAGAAGATCCTGATCGAGTAGGAGATGTATGGATAGTTCCTTGGACACTTGAAAATGGAGATATAGTAGATAGATGGTATCATTTACCAACCCTTGAAAAAAGAATAGAGCAGTGGTCTTCTTTGGATGAACTAAATTTAGAAAAAGCATATACTGATGGTCAAAATCAAGTAATAATATATTCAAAAATGTAGGTGAATCTATGGAATCAGAATCTATTGTAGTACCAAGTTGTTCTAGATGTGATTTACCATCTATCATTTATCAACCATATTCGGGCCAGAGTCTTTGTGGTAGATGTCTAAAAAAATCTGTTAGACGTAAGGTTGGAAAAGAATTAAGAGCACAATTTGGAGATTCACTTTCTTCACAAAAAACATTACTTGTTGCTATCAGTGGGGGAAAGGATTCAGCGGTTCTTCTTGAAATATTGTGTCATTTTTTGAAGAAGAGGCGAGACTTGACAATAATTGCTGGATGCGTAGATGAAGGTATCGAAGGATACAGAAAACCATCATTAGAGCTTGCTAGAGAATTGGCCAATGAATTAGAAATACAGTTTGAGACAGTTAGTTATCCAGATCTTGGATTTGAAGAAATGGATAGGGTTGCACAAATAATACCCGTAATTGGACAAAATCATCCAGAGGCAAAAGGTATGGCACCATGCGCATTCTGTGGTGTATTTCGTAGACAAGGATTGAATCATTTGGCAAAACGTGTTGGTGCAGATTATATTGCAACAGGGCACAATTTAGATGACATGGCTCAAACTGTTTTGATGAATATGCAAAAGGGAGATATTGAGCGAACATTGAGACTTGCTCCACATTCATGGGCACCCTTGGAAGGCTTACCTCCAAGATTAGTACCATTACGTTGGATACCCGAACAAGAAATACAAGCATATGCTATGAGTTCAGGATTAAAGATCCATCATGATGAGTGCCCACATGCAACACACGCACTTCGCCAGTTACATAGAGATGTAATAGCTACGATGGAAGAAGCAGTGCCGGGTTCTAGGCATGGATTAGTACACTCTGCAGATGGGGTAAAAGAGCTTTACATTAAGACTCAAGAAGGCTTGGAGTTAAATCATGTTAAAGAGACAAAGAGTTGTAGTGTTTGTGGAGGAATCACAAGTCAAGATATATGCAAAGCATGTGTTATGAAATCCTGGATATTAGAACAAGAGGAAGAATAATTATTCTAAATCTAAAATTATAGGGGCATGATCACTAACTTTCAGCCCACCTTCTCTCAAGATATTTGCTTGTTTAACCATCTTATTTGCAGCCTCGTTGGCGAGAAAATAATCAATTCTCCACCCTCTATCTAGCATCCTTGCATTTCCTCTATTGGACCACCATGAATATGGCCCTTTAGTTTCTCCAAAAGAATCTCTACACACATCATTCCAACCAGATTCTAGTAATTTGGTAAACCACTCTCTTTCATTTGGTAAAAATCCGGAACTATTTTTGTTTCCAACAGGATTCCAAATATCATTTTCTGTATGTGCTATATTCAAATCACCAGCAATAATGACTGGTTTTTCTGAAGAAATAAATGGTTGCACCCACTCAAAAAACTCATCCATCCATTTTTCTTTGTATAATTGTCTTTCAATTTTTGCAGAACCAGAAGGTAGGTACACATTGATGAATGTCACACCGTTATATTCAGTACTTAGGACACGCCCCTCCAAATCTTCATCAGATTCTCCCCGCCCCCTTGACAATTCTACTTGTGTACCTTTACTCCACGTTGAAACACCCCTTTTTTTCAGCGGGATGCCAAATAATTTCCATGCCCTCAGGTGTATCCCAGTCTTTAGGTAATTGTTCAGGCAGTGCTCTTACTTCTTGTAACATTAAAACATCAGGATTCATTTGTTCAATGAATTCATCAAGACCTTTTCTTATTGCTGCTCTAATACCATTAACATTCCATGATACGATTCGCATTAGAATCACAATAATCCTAAATCAAATTTTCAACTAAAGTATCCAAATCTTGTATTCTTCTACAATAGTGACACCTTAATTCAAAAGGC
>CAYSJV010000031.1:12391-18156 GCA_964431435.1 uncultured Candidatus Poseidoniales archaeon | reverse complement strand
GTACTCACTAACTAAGTGGTCTGCACGATGGACTGCACCACAACCCCCACACTCAGTTGCATGGTCATTGAAAGCACCAACATGACCACTTGCCTCTAAAACTGAGTATGGCGTTAGAGTAGGTGAGTCAATTTCAACTATGTCTCCCATACCTAGCCAATGTTCTAACCACATTTGCTCGACATTTCTTCTTAATCTTCCACCGATTGGACCATAATCAAATAGCCCAGCAACACCCCCATGAATTTCAAATGCAGGGAGAATAACCCCCCTTCTCTTTAGCATCGACAGCAATCGTTCCAGTCTTGCCTGCGAACCATCTTCCATGTTAGCCACAGTTAGTCCGCGATGATGATAGAATAAAGTTTGTTGCCAATAATTTTACCGCACATGTTGAAACATGGACTAATGTAAACAGTCACATAATTTGATTTGAAAGGCACAAAATATAGCGGCGTGTATAGGCTTAGTGCCTAGAATTGGTATTGAAGGGTTGAAAAAACCATTGCGGAAGAGAATATATCATAGTTAAAGATAAATAAAGGCCAAGGGAGTTATTAGTAGAAAATAATCAAATGGTGAGATTATATCAGAGAAATCATGGAAAGGAATTTTTATCTAGTTTTGCTCATAACTAGTTTATTCTTTATTCCTATCTCATCCACATTATTACATTCCAATATTGGGCAATTTACAGATGTTAAAAAATATCATACCCACGGACGTGATGATAGCACTTCAAGCAATATTAGTATAACTGAAATCGGCGCATTTAAATTTGGAACTCAACCTAATTCCTACAATGAAATGCCTATTCTTTATCTAATGGAAACTTTTCATTTTGAAGGAAACTTATCACTTTCTAATGGCCAACCACTTGGCGGAAAATGCTTGAAAATTTATCTCGATGAAGGGACAGTCGACGGAATACCAATAACAACTGTTCTGTCAAACAATAGCAGTGGTAATTTCCAATGGTATAGTGGCGATCCACTGCAAAACCCGACACTAAGAGGCGTTGAGATACCTGGGATGTTAGAAGGCATCTACAGTTTTTCTGTCGCTTACGAGCCTAATAGAGACCTAAGCAATTATGGAGGTTGTGACTCAGATTCAGATTCTTCCTCAAATGGCTCTTATTTCGAGATTGCAATTTTGGTACGTTCAAGAGTTTCTATGGAAACGGTCCTTATTCATGATGAATATGCTGAAAATGAATTAGTAAGGGTGGAAGTGCTTTTGTTAAGGGAGAGACCTTCTGCGGCTATCGAAAATGAAGAAGTGCTATTGTTGCGCCAATACTTCTCTAATGAAAGCCAATGGATTACTGAAGGTGAGATTAATTCAACAACCAAATCAAATGGCATTGCATTGTTTGAGTGGCAATTTAAAGGGAAGAATTGTGGAGATCAGACATGCCAGGGTTTATGGAGAATTATAGTATATTATCCGGGTTCTATGTTCTTTGCACCGACAGAAAACCTCACTCATGAGATGCAATACAAAAAAACAGAAGAATCTAACAACGGTACGGCTGACTCTAATGAAATTACATGGAGCAAAATGATGGATATTGTGGAAATTTCTGCACTGCTAATTTCACTTATTTCCTTGATGATGTATATGTTTATTCGGAAAAAGGGGAATTCATCAGATTTAGATGAATTAGCGGATAAAATTATTAGTAGACAAAATTCTAGTGAAATAACTAAACACAATATAGAAAATACCGATATGGAAAAATCTGAAATTACTCAAAAACAAACACAACTCCCTAAATTAGAAACACATGATAGTGATTCAAAACAGGATTTAGCAGATCCAGAAAATAATGTTAAAATAGTACAAAATATCACTTATAACATTCAGGATAGTTCTGTTGTAGGAGATCTGAATACTGTAAAAAATTCAGATTTAGAATAGAATCTTTGGAAAGTTTGGCACTTCAAGAGTTTCAAAATGTAAAATGTCACATAATTTGATTTGGAATATCGCAATTATATCATAAGTATAATTTAACCCAATCTCAGTGGGGCATTTATGCAAACAACACGCGGATTATACATATTTGTATTAGCATCGCTCCTAATCCTAACAGGATGTTTTGGAACTGGAGTGATTGAAGATACAGAAGGGCAAGCAGAAGATAACGGAAATAATGAGCAAACAACTGAAGATGTTGGTAGTGAAAATATACCTCCTCTAATCACAGTTCTTGCATCGGGTGAAATAGAGTCGCCATCAGATCCCGCAGGGGATTTCGATGTGACAATGTACCATGCCATGTTGGATTTAGATGGTACAATTGCTAGTGCAGGATGGGACTTTGATTTAGATAATCAGATAGATCATGCTGTTACATCAGCTCAAGGCATCAATGTATTAGAAATACCATTGACAGATTGGGTAGATGCTGGTGATGATGAATACTTGATTACTATTGCATTTATTGCAACAGACAATGATGGTGGAATGAACGGTGAATTGATAACATTATTTGGAGAGCAATTCGAAGAAGAACCTGAAGAACCCGAGGCCGACTATTCGGATAATGTATATGTTGTAGAAGATGCAGCTGGTGGCGTGAGCAACGGAATGGATGACAACCTAGTAAGATTACAATTCTCAACCGGACTAGTGGACCTTCAATGGTCATTCTTGACAATCACACTATACCGTGGTGACATCACCTACACCTGTGATAACAAAGCTACAAGCGATTGCTTTGCTAGTGAATCCAATGCTGACGCAGCATGGAATGGAAACGAAGTTCTTGTACTACAAGAAAACGGAGCCCAGATCTGCGACGGAGCAGGAGCAACTTGTGATGTTAGAATAACTGTAAGCTACAAAGGCAATCCAATTACTGGAGACAGCAACGAGATGGCAATTAGTTAATACTTTACTACTTTACATAGTTCAATAAGATAGTAGGATATCACTACTTTAGACTACACCACAGTAAGTAAAAACCAACCTTACTAACTATGGTGCGAGAACCCCGCGTTAGCCTTATTTTTCCCAAACCTTGATATGTCAAAAGTTTAGCCTCCGAATCAGTCGTATGGGGGAATAAAAAATAGCAACAATAGAATATCTAGATACATTTTCAGAATCAGATGATATTTCTGCAAAACTTTGTGAACCTGTAAGAGAATGGTTCAAGTGGAAATTCCCTGATTTTACTGATCCACAAAAAATGGCAATACCTGCAATTATGGATGGTTCTCACCTTCTTTTATGCAGCCCTACAGGTAGTGGTAAAACAATGACTGCATTTCTTACAGTTATTGATAAATTAGTTAGAGCTTCATTAAATGGAAAATTGGAATCAAGAATCTATTGTGTGTATATTTCACCAATCAAGGCACTTGCTAACGACATACAAAAAAATCTCATAGGTCCTTTGGGCGAGATTAGAGAGAAATTCATGAAGGGTAAAAATCAGGAGATAAAAGTAGGTCTTAGAACAGGAGATACGAGTCAATCTGATCGCCAAAAAATGCTAAGAAAACCCCCACACATACTTATCACCACACCCGAAAGCCTTGCAATTGCAATTGCATCTAAACGATTTCAACCAATATTGACTGAAGTCGAATATCTAATTCTAGACGAATTACATAGTTTGGTTCCAACAAAAAGAGGCACACATTTAGCTCTGACAATTTCAATGATGGATACCTTGCTAAAAAAACCAGTACAAAGAATTGGCGTAAGTGCCACAATGGAACCTTTAGAAAATGTCGCACAATATCTTGTTTCATCAGATGATAGGGAATCAAGGGGTCAAGAGCAAAAAGTAAGCATAGCGAAAATATCTGGTTCTAGAGAACTTGATTTGGATATAATTTTGGCAAGTGATAGATTTAGCAGATTACCAGTTAGAGATGTATTGGAAAGAAATGTAGAGATTATCAAGGATTTAATTGAAGCACACCACACAACTTTGGTATTTGCAAATACTAGAAAAATGACCGAGGTTATTGTTCAGAAATTGCGTGTTTTAGGTATGGGAGATTTGGTTGCAGGTCATCATGGTTCGATGGATAAAAAAATACGCTTAGGTGTAGAAAATAAGTTGAAAGATGGAAAACTACGGGCAGTTGTCTCATCTTCCTCGTTGGAGATGGGTATCGACATTGGTAGCGTTGATTTAGTGATACAAGTTGGATCTCCAGGTAGTATTGCAACTGCTCTACAAAGGATTGGCCGTGCAGGTCACCACGTGGGTGGAATTCCTCGCGCCAGATTTATTCCTATAAATGGCGATGATTTGCTAGAACTGGCAGCACTTCAATCTGCAATACAGGCAGGAGATATGGATCTGCTTACATTTCCTCAAAATTGTCTTGATGTAGTTTCACAATTTATTATCGGTCTTTCAATTAATGAAAATGTCGACATCGACGAAGCATTTGAATTAATCAAATCTACCTGGTCATATAGGGAATTTCCATATGATGATTTTATCGAAGTAATTGATATGCTTGAAGATGAGAGAAGGATTTGGGTTGATTGGGAAGAAAATATCTACGGTAGGAAAGGTTATTCGCGTATGATATATTACACAAATGTAGGTACAATTGCACCAGATAACAGTTATCTCGTTTTCAATCAAGATAGTACCATTCTTGGGCAGCTTTCAGCATCTTTTGTTTCAAATCTAAGAGGTGGAGATGTTATCTTGCTGGGTGGTTCCACCTACAAAATCAACTCAATCACAGGAACTAGAGTTAATGTGAGCCCTATAACGGGACACAGACCAACAGTACCCTCTTGGAGTGGGGAGTCAAAAGGCAGAACTAGAGAATTGTCAAACCATCTTCTTCGTCTTCAACAAACATGTATTTTAGCAATAAGAAAAGATATTGATCCCAGAAAGGTATTGAGTGATGTATATGGATTATCATATCCTATTGCAAATACTATTGCATCACATATGGAGGAACATGCATTTGATTCATATGATGTCCCTTCACCAACTAACATCTTAATTGAGCAAATAGTTGGTTCAGTTCCAACTTATGTAATTACTACCTGCAGAGGTAAGTCCTTCAATATGGCATTTGGATACTATCTTTCAGGATTAGCTCAACTTGATGAAATTGAAGTTATTGAGATCTCGTTTGATGAGAATGGTTTACTTTTCAAATGCACAAAGGAGATTAATCCAAGCAGACTTCATGAGATGTTCAAAGCAGATAACTACAGAGAAGTCATAGAACATTATTTGCATGGTACTGAATTGTTTGCTAAACGATTCAGGGAAGCAGCAGGTAGGGCCATGATTATACCGCGCAAGATTGGTTCAGATGAAGTATCACCACAACAATTCCAACAGAAGGCTGATGCATTATTATCAAAGCATAGGAGCATGGGAGATAGTTTACTAATCAAGGAAGCAATGAGTGAAATATTTGAACAGGATATTGATTCTTGGGGATTGGCAGAATTTTTGACAAAAATGGAGGCAGATGTGGTAAGGTTGGCACATACGAAAGTCAAAATCCCCTCCAAATTGGGTATGGGTATTTTCATGTCGGCATTCCAAGATTTATTGTCAATGAGGACACGCGCATACTTAATCAAAGATATAGATACAGAGATTTTGGAGAAATTATTGGGTAAGCGTGCCCTCGGCACTGAATTAACAGTAGAGCAAATTGATGATTATTATTCACGAAAAGCTCCAATACCTACAGATGCGGATGGTTTGCTAAAATTAATGGAAATGGGAGGAGGCCTGGATAAAGAATTCAAAA
>CAYSJV010000031.1:0-12381 GCA_964431435.1 uncultured Candidatus Poseidoniales archaeon | reverse complement strand
ATTTATGTTGACCATGTTTGGTAAAGGTAAAAAGGCCAATTTATGAAGAAAAATTGAAGGGTATCGATGTAGATAAAGTCCGAACATGGATTGAATCACTCGCAAAGCAAGGTTTGGTAACAAAAATTGATGGCACGGGGACAAAACTTGATGGCAAATGGTTCGGAAATTGGATGGCAGATGTGCACGGTACCCTGGGTTGTCTTTCCTCACAAGGAGGATCTGAAATCGAAGACATTCGCCAGATATATACTAAAGGTGTTGAATATAAAATCGCAACCGAGTTCGATAAGACAAAAGTTACAAAGTGGGAGAAAAAGAAAATCGGAGACGCTTACGAGGCACTACGTGTGAAAATTGTAGAATTATTGGGTAGCGAAGGTCCAAAAACAGATGAAGAATTAACTCAAAGGTTGCCAATACCTAAATCTCAGATAACCTTGATTTTACATGAATTAGAAATAAAGAATGTGGTTTCAGTTGGATTCTTCCGCCAAACAAATGATGCAGAATTTATCTTACGTGTTGATGAGCACAAAATTACCGGCGGCTCCGAGGATGTAGTTGACTACAGAGAACTTCAAAACTTTATCTTAAACAAATCATTCAGATTATATGAAGACCCATTTGCAGCTTTTGATTCACATTTACTTTTCCAAAAACCTCAAGAAATGCTAGATCGTGTAAATGACTTCAGGTTCGGAGACTGGAAAGACATACAAATTGATTCTGATGTGGTAATGGGTAGATTGCTACACAATAGAATTGGATATACTTCTTTGAAAAACATCCCTATGTTACTTGGATTAAGGCCTGAGCCTTGGATGAATGAATTGGAACAAGAATTATATGATAAAATGGAAGTAAATCAGCATATTACACGTAAGGAATTATTAGAAGAATATCCCCGTGGAGAGGAACATCTTATTTTACAAAGAGAGTTGAGAAACGCATTGGCAAATTTAGAAAGACAACTCCTGATAGTCAAACAATTCGAGGAGATACCAGAAAGAAAGCGTAGAGTTACACTCCTAAGAAAAGTACACGAGGAGCCGTTGGATTTCAAGATTGCATTATTTGATTTAATCAAAAGAATAGGTCCAGTTAAATTATCTTCTTTGCGTATGTTTGTTAGTCGCTCTGAAGAATTATTAGCCGAAGCAATTAGGGAAATGGAAGCAGCAGATCAGATCACAAAAATCGTTACTCTACAACCAGAACCAACAACATTCTTTGCAGTACACGCAGATCAAAAAGAGATTGGAAGAAAACTACGGGAAGATCGGAAAATTCGTATTTTGACACAATCAGATCCTTATTGTTCAAGATTTATTTGGGAAGTAAGACGTACACTCAAGCCCGGATGGTATCTTCCTGTTTTCAAGGGGATTGACCCAGTTGGAAAAATTTTGATGTACAAGGTGAATGATTATCTCGAAATCAAAGATATGCAAATGCCATTTGCTTATCTAGATGAATTTTGTGAATCATTCGAAATATTCCTCGATAACTACAGAGATCAATTAGTGGATGTTGCAGTTTTGACAAACTTCAACGGTGAACCTATTCTAGATCAAGAAGAAACTACAATTCAGGCATTTGAAGAAATTGGCTTCAAAAAGGCAGGGAACAGGATGATTAGAGGTGGAGTGATTGATCCCAAGCCAAGGGAAATAGCCGAACGCGCATTGTTTTATCAGCATCATTTACACCAAAAGTCTAGATTACCTAATGAGACAATGGCAGTAAAAAATGTCGCAGAGATTCGTGATGATTTTGCACTAAGGGGAAGATGTGAGATGTACAGAGTTGATCTCAAATCAATGGTTGCGGCAGAGCAACTTCACATGGGCATAAATTTACGTGGGCATCAAGTATGGGCACCATACAAATATTTCCAAAAATTGTTGACATTGAGGGGCTTAGAACCTGACCCCGAACTTCTTGATATTTTGGATTTCTTTGGAGAGAATTCAGATCCAAAACTATTCATGGAACGTCATGCTATGAGTCGAACAGAATTTAGAAAATTAATCCGTCCCTTAATTAGATCCGGTCATTTAGTACAAGATTACAGAGAAGGCTTCAGAACAGTTGATGTAATTCATGTGGCTGATTTCAGAGAATTACGAAAGGATCATTTAAGGGAGATTGTCGAAGAGTTTCCAGTATTGACACTTCGTCAATTCAATAGGTTGGCTGGAACGCCATTTAAACCCGAGGAATTAAAAGAAATATTGAGGGAATTTGAAGAAGATGAAACTCTAATTAAGGGCTTTTTAATTCAAGACCTACATGAAATATGCTGGGGGAGAAAAGAATTACTCGCAGATGCAGAAAAGATTCCAGCAATTAGGGACTTTGTATTACCCCCTTCAGATCCACTTGCCCCATATTTCAGTGATGTGCTAAGACAAAGATTTGGATTTGGATCAGCATATCTTGTTTTCAAAAATGGGAAGCCTGTAGCTGCATTCAAGGCAAATACTAGAGATGCATCAATTGATGTTACTGATTTTGAAGGTGAGGCAGAGGGTTGGAGAATAGTGAAAGAATTTGCTTGGGAGCACCAACTTCCTCTTTCTACACAAGTTAGGATTGCTGGGAAACTGATTAATTAGATTAAAATCTATTTTGTTGGTTTTAATTTGAATATACCAACTATTGGGTCGAGTAATTTCAAAACATTTTTGTGTAACTCCGGCAATATTTCAAAAAGTACAAGTGATAATATAAACATCACACTTAATGAACCAAATTTTGCTGCGTGCAGATGGGCAAAGTCAAACATATTCAGACCTAGCCATTCCCATTCGGGATAGGATTGATCGAGCCAAATTACTCCCGCATTTCTAAAAATATTTAGCAGATGGATTAATGGTATTGCGATTGCTAAACATCTGATTTTTCTTTTCCAACCAATATTTAATGCCACAATTGCTCCTACAAATACTATCATTGATTGTAGCGCAGTACAACCAAGAACAATATTGACAATAGGTATACCTGAAGCGGATACAACTTCTGCATATATCCCAGCCTCCCCGAGTGATTCACCAATCCAATAGTGGGATCCACCCCAATCATTCCATGCAACAGATGAACCATCAGATTTGTGTACATACACATCCCCCACACTATAGTCGCCAGCCGCCGCCCAGCGCATGAATACTACAGCCTGGTACGCAACAAAAAGGACTATTGCCTTGTTTAGTAATGGTATATTCTCTACTAGGAAATATGGTGTGCCTGCCCAAAATATCATCCCCCTTAACCAAATAATCGTGCTATCATTTTTTCCTTCATAGGTGTTTTTGACATCCCATATTCCTACTGCAATTCCGAATGGTAGAGCAGCAGCACTCATGAAAACTAAAGTCCAATCTTGTATCAAGTAATAATGTTCAGTTCCTAGGAAAAAATACCCACTAATCAAAATCCACCCAGGGAATGAAGCATAATCAGACCATTCCCTTTTTGAATGGAATGAAATTCCAAGCAATAGTAATCCAATTCCACCGATAAGTGTGGTTTCAATAGGTAGCAATACCATCGCTCTCATATGTGCTGAGGAGGTAACCTGTAAATAGACTGCCATCAACGGATAATGTGAGAGGTACTTGCTATGAGTTTCAATTTCTCGAATTTTGCAGAGAGTTATGTTTCAGATTTATGTGCAACGTTGACTAATTTAAATAAGGATTCGCTATCAGTATTTATGGAGTTAGTCCAAGAGCAAATAGATAGGAAGGGAACAGTCCATTTCATAGGGAATGGCGGGTCTGCAGGCAATCCTAGCCATAGTGCAGGGGATTGGTCAAAGGAACTAGGGTTAGCCACAATTTGTCATACAGATAATGTTCCAGCACTAACAGCATGGGCGAATGATACAGGATATGAGAATATTTTCAAGGGTAGTTTAAGCACTTTTCTTCGTCCTGGAGATTTAGTTGTTGCCTACAGTGGTTCTGGTAATTCAGAGAACATAATTAATGGAATTCTTTATGCTTCTGAGAAGATGAAATGCAAGACTGTGGGCATTACTGGTAATTATCAAGGTATGTCAGGTGGAAAACTAGCTCAAATTGTTGATGTAGCAATTGTAGTCGAATCTGAATCAATGGAACGTATTGAAGACTCACAATTAGTCATTAATCACATTGTAAAAGAAGCAATAAAATCACGTAATAGTATAAGTGAGAATTAGGTGGTTATATGCAATCTTGCAGAGATGGTGCAGACTTAGATGATATTTTGGAACTCAATGAGTTGCCAGCGGGTAATTCGTGGGATGGTGCTATCGCTTTTTTAGACCGAGATGGAGTTTTGAATATAGGTAGTGCCGATTATGTAAATAATGCATCAGAATTGATCGTTATTGAAGGCGTTGCAAAAGCAGTTGGTAAACTGAGAAGAAACGGATATAGAATTTGTGTTGTAACAAACCAATCACCAATAGGAAGGGGGTTTTGGGATCATGAATGTTTAGAGAAGATTCATGCTGAATTAAGGCGTAAATTATTGGAACAAGATAAGGATGCAATTCTTGATTTAATCCTCTATTGTCCATATGCCCCCTGGGATAATTCAGAATGTCGCAAACCAAATGTAGGAATGCTTAGAGACGGCCAAAGAATCTTCAAAAAATCAACAGGAATTGGTTGCGGGAATGAAAATAAGAAGTCAATAATGGTTGGTGACAGGTATACCGATATTATGGCAGGAATATCATTTGGCGTAAGGTCATTTTTCATCAAAGGTTCAGCCGGATTATGTGAGGTCATGGATCGAATATTAGATGGCGATGACAGCGGGGATGGAATCGAGGATTTGTGATTTCAGCATGGGTTGGCTAGCACTAGATGACACAGACACTCTTGATGGGGGATGTACTACATATTCATTTGATAAGATACTAAGAGATTTGAATCAAATGTCCAGCATGGGATTCCCATGGAATAATAGCAAAGATGAGCGTTTAGTTAGATTATGGCCATTTGCAACTAGGAGGACTCGCGGAAATGCATCAGTTTCTGCACAAATAGAGGTTGAACAAGAAGGTCATCAATTGTTTTTTGAAACCCTCACTCATTTATTTGAAAAGCACATAGACGAACCAACAGATGAGATCCCACATAGTAAACATTCCAATAGGGAGCAATATCCACCAGCTCCAGTAATGCTGTGGTTTGAGAATAAACCCTCTGAAAAATACTATTGGAATGCGGTTAGATCAGAAGTAAAGTTAGAGTCGATACGTAAATCGATAACTGAAAATCCCGATATTAAATTTTGGAAAAATGGTGATTTTGATGGTGCAATTGGAGCACAGGCGGCTGCCGCATGGAGTGGTGAGAATGATTGCACTTGGGAACTTACTTCATACAGGAATCCACACATGCGTGGGAAAAAAAGGTCAGTTCCGATGCATATTGTAGAACAAATGGATGATCAATTTCCAAATACAATTTTGAATAGAGACCCCAATCAAAAGAAATCATTAATTGCACCTCGCAGCAATTGTCCAGTGCTATATGGGATAAGATCCAGAGATTCCATCTCTGCCGAATCAGCTCATTTGTGGATGCAAACACATGCTGATATGGAAACAGCGGCTAATTATCGTATTTGGAGGACAAATCAAGCAACTGATGATCACTTGGAAGGTAAATGGAGAGGGAGAGTTTTATCAAATCCAGAGGAATATCGAAAAGGTCATGCCAGTGTGATGGTGAAAGGACGTCACATTTTGAATAAACATAATTCATATATCACCAATAATTATTTGGAAAATGAGCATGAAATGACCCTTCTTGCTTTTTCTCAAGGTGGGCCAGTTAATTCAGTTTTGAGATCGACAAATCAAGGTGATGTGATTGAATGGATGGGATTAATTTCTCCCGATGGAAGTCATCATGTAGAGAAATTAAGGATTATTGTTCCTGTTCAAAGAAACAAAATCAGGCCGAAATGTAGTTGCGGAACACGTATGAAATCGATGGGCAAAAATCAAGGGTTGCGTTGTCCTAAATGTAAGAACATTACAGGAGATATGTGGGAAGGAGATCGCTATGTTCCACATAAAGAATCCAAACAAGGGTGGGTTCAGCCAAGGATAGATTCACGCAGGCATCTTGCTGCACCGCTCGAATAAATCTTCTATTGTGTGTTAAGCTTGTCGAAATTGCGTCAAGACTAATAAATAGCCTCTAGAGGAAGATGTATGGCAGGAGAATCTGACATACCAGTGTATGTTTATGCATTAATGATTATTGCCTTTGGCGCAATGTTATTTTGGATCTATCGAAGAGCACAAGAAAATAGGGAAAAAATGTTACAAGACAAAGGCCCTAAAATCGCCGGAGAGGATGAACTTGGGGGCACAGCGAAAAACCCTGCTCAATTTAATGAACCCGATGACGATGCTCTTGAAGAGATGGATAAATTGTTAGAAGATGAAGATTAACTATCAGCATTTTTAGTGCTTACAAACCCGGTTTTATCTAACTTCAATTTCATTTTTTGATTTCCCATCCACAGATTTCTCAAATTCCCTGCATCATCATGATTTAGCCACCATACTCTATCGACAAAATCCTTTGTTTGTTTACCACCGCGTATGCGGAAACGCCAACCCTCTTCAGAAGGATTAGAAGTAGATGTCACACCATCAGCAGATTCGTATGCTGATGAAATGAGCAGAAGAGCAACTTCTTGTCTTTCACAAGTTTCTGCTAATTTACGAACTTCTTTAATTACAGACTTTGAAACTTTTCCAGTCTTAGGTGCCCAATCATCAACGATTACAATCTCGACATTATTCATTGCTGAAATTACATTGATCGTAGAAATTATTGCGAATTCTAATTTGTCTCCGCCCTCACTTACATGGAATTTACTAGAGCTAGCATATGGTACAGATTCAAAAATCTGTGAAAACCTAGTCGCGTCAGGCATGCTATTACTAATCCAAAATACATGCTTACCTTGCAAAATAGATTCTCTAGAGAGTTGTAGGCCCAGAGTAGTTCCACCTACTCCACTAATGACAGATAGGTGTGTTGTGCCTTTTGGTAGAGATATTAACTCATTATTGGTCATGCAATCACTGCTTAGAGAGATACACTATTGTGTCCTTCTTCCTCATCATCATCCTCAAAATCACCGAGCATGATGTCAAGTAGACTTCCTGCAACATCATCTTCATCTTCTTCTTCGATACCTTCCTTTGCAGCTTGAAGACCTTCCTTACTTCTCTCCATCCTAGAAATTAATTGTTTGTGAGCATCTAATTTACGCACAGCTTCTCTATAATCTTCAGGACTAAAATACCCTGCAAATTGTCCCTCATCTGTTAGAACTAATACTGCAGCTGGCCGTTCAACCCTCATCCGCTCTAATGCTTCATTCAAAGTTGTAGCTGTTCCTAGTTCCATAAGATTGGTACACATTCTTTTTGCGACTTTCTCCTTATGAGGTGGTCTTCCTTCAGCACATACTGCGAATAAATCTCTAGCAGTTATTACACCTACTATTCGACCTACTTGGGAATCATGAATCAGCACTGCTGCAGAAGGCGCCTCTACTAATCTTGCTGCAACATCTTGAAATGTGCTTTTTAGAGGTATAACTACGTGTTCATCGGTAATTGACATATCACTTACGGTTGGTTCTTCCATGGGTATCCCCCCTACGTCATTAATCTCAAATATCAACCTTACCAAAAACTTGCATCATCGATTACACGTAATGCATATACGACCTGGTAGTGTGTGTAGGTCATGGGCGACGATGTATTAGCACCAAGAGAGGGGGAAAGGATACCTCGGAGGGCACTTCCTGATTTCGAAGAAGTAGATACTGGATTGTTTGGTGGTATTTTCCAATTTGGATGGAAAATTTGGAAGGTCGCATTAGATGATAGAAATCAGTATGGACCTCATGCTATGATACTTTTATTACTCATCATGGCTACATTCACAGGCTTAATTTTAAAAATTATGGAATTGGCATTAAGTTAGAACTAACTAGCGCCAAAATTTATTTTTCTAGATAGATTTTTGCTGAATTTACTGCATTATCTATTATTTCTTGAGTAACACCAAGATGGTTCATGGGATCAAACATCTCCTCTAATTGTTCGGCAGTAAACCTAGATGTTATTTCAGGTATTTTAGAGCAGACATCTATTAACTCCTCACCTTTTGAAATTGCTTCCATCGATGCGCCACGAAGAACTTCATGTGCCACATCACGGGAACACCCCGAATCGACTAATTCAATCATGACTTTTTCAGCCATCACTAACCCTTTTTGTGAATTTATGTTTTGCATCATACGTTCTGAATCAACCCATAGGTTTGTCAACACATCACTTGTTTTTTGTAATACATCTTCACAAAGTGAACTGGCATGTGAAAGAGTAAAGCGTTCACTAGATGAATTTGCCAAATCTCTTTCATGCCATAATAATGCATTTTCCCATGTAGGCATCATGAACGCACGCACAATTCTTGCAAGGCCGCTGGCATTTTCCGATTTAATTGGGTTTTTCTTGTGCGCCATTGTTGAAGATCCAACTTGTTTTGCGGCGTCAAACCCTTCTCCTACTTCGCTTATTTCTGATCTTTGTAAGTTTCTTATTTCTTGTAATATTTTTTCACAACTAGTAGCAACATTTGCTAACCAAGACATATATTCAACATATCTATCTCTTCCGACAACTTGTGTAGTCGCTATAGGTACGTTCAGACCTAAATTAGTCAAAATAAGCCTTTGCAATTCTATGGCATTATCACCTTGAGCAGCACCTGTTCCCACTGCACCAAGAAATTTTCCAACACAGACTCTCTCAAACATTTCATCTAACCTTACTAATTGCCTTAATAGTTCATCAAGCCAAACTGCAACCTTCAGACCAAATGTAATTGGAACAGCGGCTTGTCCATGTGTTCTTCCTAGCATCACTGTACTTCGTTCTCTTATGCTCAAATTCATAGTCACTTTGATTAAGTCACACAGACCACTTCTGAGCAATATCAAACTATCTCTTAGTTGTAATGCAACTGCCGTATCTACAATATCATTACTTGTGGCACCGAGATGGATACACCAACCAGCATCTCCAGCCACTTCTGCCATCGCTTTTGTTAATGCCATTATGTCATGTTTTGTCTCTTGCTCTATCTCAGTCACCCGCTCTTTTGTGACACTTTGTGGATTGGATATTTTTTGAATTGCATTATAGTCTTCTTCACTGACTCTGCCCAATTGCCAGTGAGCCCAAACTAGAGCCCTCTCAACTTCTATTTGGCGTTCATGCCTACCATCTTCGGACCAGATTCGTTTGAAATCTTGGCAGCCATATCTGTAATCAAGTGGACAGAATTTCATGGTTTCTCTACATGACGGCCCAACACTATGTTCCGTTTGAGTCTGTCGCTAATGGGAAAGTGAGAATTTGTCAAATTTTAGATGTCCTCTAACACCATCCCATTGTCTATTTCCCTCATATGCAATCCTTTTCTCAAAATAGGGTGCATTGAGGACAACGGTCTCATATTCACCACCTTCTCCATCAACATTAAATCCATATTTTTTTGATAAAGAGTCAAGAATTTCGAGGGAGTCTTTCGTCAACGTCTTACCTATCCAATCAGCAGTCAACCCTTCGCAACTAACAGCACTGATAATAACCTCAAATCCATGATTGCACAGTGAATGCAAGTGCTCCACTGAATCATTGTGCCAAAGAGGAGTAAACGAAATCTTCTCAAGGTTTTCACACATTCTTTCAATTCTTGTTTTTTGATAATCACTCCTCAGCGCACCAGATACTATCGCATCATAATTCATGTTGATGTTTCTTAGAGCATTCTCTAACTCATTAATTTCTACTTCCGGAATACCTTCACTTCTAACTCCGACATATTCTATCCCAGCAGATCGTGACTGATACTTTACAATTTCAGTTCCAGGTATCTGGAACATCATAGAATCATCTCCATTTATTGCGACTGTGACATTTGCAATTACATCCCAACCTCTCATTAGGGCCCACCAACATGCATATGTGGAATCTTTACCCCCTGAACTAAGCACCACGACCCTCATGGTACTGCCAAATACAAATAACATAAAACAATGACTGGGTACAAAGAATATATTCTGTACTGGTGTTCTGATGCCCTTGTCACGAGATAGGTTGATAAGACCCCTTAATTGGTTAAGGTATAGGGTGAGATGATGCAACCAAGTGGAAGGGGGTATGACCATGGAATTACTACATTTAGTCCAGATGGAAGATTATTCCAAGTCGAATACGCAAGAGAGAGTGTAAAAAGAGGAACAACAACAGCCGGTTTGAAATATCGTGATGGAGTTGTACTTGTAGTAGATAAGAGAATAGCAAGCCGTCTCATCATACCAGAGTCGATAGAGAAGGTATTCAAAATAGATGAAAATATTGGGTTTGCCACAAGTGGACTTGTAGCAGATGCAAGACAATTAGTAGACAGAGCTCGGGTTGAAGCTCAGGTAAATAGAATTACATATTCTGACCCAATTCCTGTAACTATCTTGGCAAAAAAGATTTGTGATTTCAAACAATCATTCACCCAATACGGAGGTGTGAGACCATTTGGTACAGCATTATTGATTGGAGGAGTGGATTCTGAAGGGACACATTTGTTTGAAACAGATCCAAGTGGAGCCTACCAATCTTACCAAGCAGGTGCAATAGGTTCAGGCCGCTCTGATGTTGTAGAATTTTTCGAAAACAATTGGAAAAAGAACTTAACTCTTAATGCGGCTATAAAATTAGGGCTAGAAGCCCTTCGCCAAAGTCTAGATTCAAAACTCAATGTTAATGCAATAGAAATTGCAGTTGTAAACTCAGAAGGTTATAGTACTCTGTCGCGAGATGAGATTAGTCAACATATCTCGAAATTAAAAGCATTTGAGTCAGATAGTTGATAGAAATATTTGTTTGCTGTACGCATATACAATAGCATGGTCAGCCTAGATGACGCAGTCATAGCCCGACTTGAAAGAGGCGGAAAAAGATACGAAGTATTATTGGATCCAGATTTGATTCAAAAGTGGAAACAGGATCCAGATTCAGTGGATACTGCAGATTTGTTAGCAGTAGAAGATGTGTTTCATGATGCAAAAAACGGTGAACGCCCCACTGCAGAAGCTTTGAAGGCAACATTCGAAACTGATGATTTGAATGAAATCATAACTCACATCTTGGTAAAAGGCAACATACAATTGACTACAGCACAGAGAAAAGAAATAGTAAATCGAAAAAGAACTCTGATAATTCAACATATTACATCCAATGCAATAGATCCTAAAACAAAACTCCCACATCCCTTTACTCGGATTGAAAACGCATTGAATGAATCACGTTATTCCATAGATCCGTTCAAATCATTGGATGTGCAAATTAAGGATGCAATAAAATTACTAAAACCATTGATACCACTTTCTTTTACAACAGTTAAGTTAGCATTTAAGGTGAAGGGGGGCGCGTATGGCAGCACCTCCCAATTGTTAAGAGGATATATGCAAAAAGAAGAATGGCTTTCAAATGGAGATTGGGTGTGTGTTGTTGAAATTCCTGCTGGTATGAAGCCCGAATTAATTTCAAAAGTAGCACAAAGAGATTCTTCTTTAGAAGTCAGAGAACTAAAATAAGCACCCGACTGTATTAAACCATACCTATAGGTCGGCGGACCGGGAGAGATATGTATGGAGAGTCGAGATTCTGGTGCAGCGAAGCACCTTGTTATACCTGGAGATGTAATAACTTCAGGGTCTGAAATGTCTGCGGGTGTTGGCACCCTTTTGCGGAATGATGAACTTATTGCCACCCGAGTAGGGCATGTCAAGGAGAATGCAAATACGGTCTCAGTAGAACCTCTAAATACAAATTATATGCCTCGTTCAGGGGATTTAATAATCGGCTATGTCAAATCTATGAAAAGCAATGTGTGGTTTCTTGATGTAGCAGGACCTTTTGACGCAATACTTCCTATGAGTTTAGCTCCTTGGAAAGTTGAATTTGGAACTGTTAGAAAATACATTGATATTGGCGAGGCAGTCTTAGCCAGAGTACAAGAAGTTGATGAAACACATTCTGTTGTTTGTACAATGAAAGGAGTCGGTTTGAGAAAACTAGATTCAGGATATATAGATGAGGTACCACCCCATATAGTTGAGATACTAAATGGACAACATTCGAATGTGGTACAGTCACTGAAAGAAAAAAGCGGTTGCCGTATAATTGTGTGCGAAAATGGCCGAATATGGGTAGATGGTGAAACAGATGCAATACCATTCGTACAAGAAGCAATTGAAATGATAAGAGAGATATCG